>DATMJM010000088.1:0-2123 GCA_035553935.1 Solirubrobacteraceae bacterium | reverse complement strand
GCACGACGCAAAGCCCTCGCGCAGCACGCCGAAGACGGCCGCCGCGTCATGCGCGGCCGGGGCGTGCACCTGGACCTCGCGCGCGAGGACGATCTTCTCGAGCTCGCCCGCGCGGATGCGCTCCACCGCGCGGGCGACTGCGGCCTCGTAGTGCTCGGGCGGCGCGCTCGCCGCTACGTGATAGCGCCCGACCGGATCGGGGTCGAGCAGCGGCAGCGGCGCGCGGCGCAGCGTGCCGAGCCGCCGCTCGATGCGCGCCAGCACGTCGTCGGCGACGTCGTCGGCGCCCACGAGCGCGCAGACCGTCAGCCGCACGTCATCGCCGGTCCGCGCCAGCGACACCTCGGGCACGTGCAGCGACGCCGGCGCGAAGCCGTCCCAATGCGGGCTGGTGCCGCCGTCGTCCGCGAACGCGAACCCGCCCGCGGCGATCAGGCCGGCGGCGCGCGCATCGGCGGGATCGCTCAGCGCGACGGCCGCGAGCGCGCGCCAGCGCGCGGCGACCTGCGCGAAGCGATCGCGGCCGCGCGCCTCGACCGCGACCGTGCAGCCCAGTGCCGCCACCGCGCTGCGCTCGCGCTCGGGCTGCTCCATGCAGAACCACGGCTCGCCCGGCTGCCGCGAGGCGAAGACGACCGCCGACGGGTCCACGTCGTGCCCGACCGCGACGGTCAGCGCCGCCAGCACGCCGTCGCCGCCGCCGCGCGCGCGCCGCGCACGCCTGACGGCCTGCTCGAGCCGCTCGCGCAGACGCTTGCGATCACCGTCGCCGAGCGCGAAGGCGCCCGGCGACGAGGCGCCGCGAAGCGTCGCCACCGCGTCAGGTCTCCCCGCGGCCCCGGCTGATCGCGATCTCGCCCGTGCGCATCATCTCGATGAGCCCGAACGGCCGCACCATCCGCTCGAAGGCCTCGATCTTGTCGGTCGTGCCCGTCACCTCGACGATCACCGAGCGGCGCGTCACGTCGACGACCTTGCCGCGGAAGATCTCCGAGATCTGCATGACCTCCGCGCGCTGCGCGCCCTCGACTGCCACCTTGAAGAGCGCGAGCTCGCGCGCGACCGTGTCGTCGGGCTCGAGGTCGCGGATCTTCAGGACGTTGATGAGCTTGTGCAGCTGCTTGGTGACCTGGTCGACCGAGTGCATCGCGCCGTCGAACGTCAGGGTGATGCGCGAGTACTGCTCGTCCTCGGTCGGCCCGACCGTGAGCGTGTCGATGTTGTAGCCGCGCCGTGCGAAGAGGCCGGCGATCCGCGTCAGGACGCCGGCCTTGTTCTCGACGAGGATCGACAGGATGTGCTTGCGGCCGCTGTGTGCGTTGCCCGCCGCCTCGAGGTCGTCGAGGCTGAGGAGCTCCTTCGTGCCCGGTTCACCCATGATCGCCACCTCGCCTCAGCCCACCATGTCGCGCGCGGGCTGGCCGGGCGCGATCATCGGGTAGGTGTTCTCCTCGCGCGTGACGCGCACGTCGACGAGGACGGGGCCGTCGATCGCGAGCGCCTCCTTCATGTCGTCGACGAGCGTCGTCTTGTCGGTGAAGCGCATGCCCGTCGCGCCGTAGGCGTCGGCGAGCTTGACGAAATCGGGGAACGAGCCCATGTCGACGTGCGAGTAGCGCTTGTCCCAGAAGAGCTCCTGCCACTGGCGGACCATGCCCAGGTAGCCGTTGTTCATGATGAACACCTTCACCGGGATCTTGTCCTCCGAGCACGTCGCGAGCTCCTGGATGTTCATCTGGATCGAGCCGTCGCCGGCGATGCAGACGACCGTCTCGTCCGGGCAGCCGACCTGCGCGCCGAGCGCCGCCGGCAGACCGAAGCCCATCGTCCCCAGGCCGCCGGAGTTGATCCAGCGGCGCGGCTCGGAGAAATGGTAATGCTGCGCGGCCCACATCTGGTGCTGGCCGACGTCGGAGGTGACGATGGCGTTGCCGCCGGTCGCCTCGTAGAGCGCCTGGACCATGTACTGCGGCTTGATCTCGGCGTCCGTGGAGTCCTCGTAGCGCAGCGGGTGCTTCTCCTGCCAGCCGCGGATCTTCTGCCACCACTCGTCGGTGCGCGAAAGGTCGATGCCCTCGAGCGCGCGGTACTCCTTGACGAGCTTCGTCAGCACGTTGCGGCAG
>DATMJM010000087.1:0-3380 GCA_035553935.1 Solirubrobacteraceae bacterium | reverse complement strand
GGCCAATCATCGCCGCGGTGAGCCACATCAGCCGGTCGACGCGGCCGAGGTCGGCGTCGGGCGCGGCGCGCAGCAGCGCCTCGAGCTCGGCCTGGTCGAGGAAGCGGATGTCGGGGTCGGTGGCTCCGACGCGCGGCTTGTCGACGAGCTTGCACGGGTTCCCCGCCGTCCAGCCGCGCCGCTGGCCGAACTCGAGGATCGCGTGCAGCAGCCCGAGGTAGTTGAGGATGCTCTTCGCCGCGCGGCCATCGCGGCGCTTCGCCGCGACGAATGCCTCGACATCGCGCGGCTCGATGCGGTTCAGCGGCTTGGCGCCGAAGAACGGGGCGAGGTGGACGCGCAGGTGCGACTCGTAGTCCATGAGCGTCGAGCGCTTGCGCCCGACGCCGGCGAGGTGGTCGAGGTAGCGACGGCCGGCGTCCGCGACCGAGGGACGCTCGTACGCTGAAGTCGTCGGGCGCTCTGCCTCGATCCGGCGCCGAAGCTCCGCTTCGGCCTGCGCTTTGGTCATGCCGCGGCGCTCCCCTGTCCGGCGCTTGTCGCCGAGCTTGCGCTTGACGACCGCGTCGCCGGCGCGCCACTGGCCGTACCAGGCCTCGCGGCCGGCGGCGTCGGCGCGGACGAAGAGCGATCCGGTTCCGTACGAGCGCTTGGCCATGTCGATCATCATCGCGCGTCCTCCGGCGGCCGTCGCTCGATCCGCGCCATCCATGCCTCGATCGCCTCGCGGCGGTAGCGGACGTACCGTCCGAGGCGCAGGTGCGGGATCGCGTTGCGGCGCGTCTCGGCGTAGACCCACGCGCGGGTGACGCGCATGAGGTCGGCGACGTCGTCGGCGGTCAGCAGCTTGTCGTCGGCGGCGCTCATAGGCGGATCGGTCCTTCGGGCTCGCCGTCTTCGGGCACGCGCTCGGGCGGGGCGAGGACCTCTCGCGGAGGCGGCGCTGCGCCCGCCTGCGGTGGCGGGACGACCTGCACCTTCTGTCCCTTGCCGTCGCCGATCACGAAGCACATGCCGGGCGACAGGCGCCGGACCTCGTTGGGGTCGACGCGCAGCTGGTGCTGCGTGCGGGTCGAGCCGACGTCGGTGGACAGCCCGCGCTCGTGCTGCAGGCTCCATTCGGTCGCCATCCTGGTGCCGCCGGCTTTGACGATCTGCTCGGGCTCGGGGAGCGTGCAGGATGATCGTGTGGGCGGAGTTGAGGATCCGCGCCGCGGCTTCGGGCCCGCCCATCCCGTCGAGGCACTGCGGCGCGAGGACGACGGCGGCGCCGTAGGACCGCACGACCTCGACCATGCGCGCCATGCGTTCGCCGTCGGCGATCGCCGAGAACTCGTCGACGATCAGCAGGACCTGGCGGCGCTCGGGGTTGCGGCCCGCGAGGTACTGCTTGAAGTCCTCGACGAGCAGCCGGGCGACCTTCGTGGTCTCCTCGGCGTACAGCAGCTCGTTGAGCAGCACGTAGGCGCAGTCGGCGTCCTCGAACGCCCAAGATCCGTCGAGCTGGCCGGCCGTGGCGTCGAAGAACGAGCGGTAGCGCTGGCGGCAGGCGTCGATGTGCTCGTCGCGGAAGCGCTCGATCTCACCCGCTCGGGCATGACCGGCCCAGAGGGTCCCGAGCGCGGTCTTGTCGAGGCGCGCGAGGAGCTCGGCCGAGCTGCGCGGCGGCCCGCCCGGGGCGCCGCAGGCCAGCCGGACGAGATTGACGGACAAGTCGCGGTAGTAGGCGCCGCCGCCCTCGTCGGCCCAGTCGATGAGCTGGACGAGGCGGTTGGCGATCTCGCGGCCGGTCCCGCGCCAGGCGTCGTAGGGCTCCTGCGGGAACAGCCTGACGTCGCGTCCGGCGCGGCGCATGGTCTGCGCGAACGCGGCCTGTGTGGCGGGGTCGCCCTTGGCGTCGATGACGACGACCTGCCAGTCGCTGCTGGTCGCGACGCCGTAGGCGAGGCGCCCGAGCGTCACCGTCTTGCCCGAGCCGGGCGCGCCGATCACCAGCAGCGTCCGGCGCAGCCGCCCGAGCGGCATCAACACGCGGCCGCGCTTGACTTGCAGCAGGGTGTCGCCGGCAACGTGACGGCCGAGCTCGAAGACGCGCTCAACGGCTGGCCGCCTCGACAGTCCAGCGGCGCGGCGCGCCTTGCGCTCGGCCCGCCGGCGGGCGCGCTCGGCGCGGCGCTCGTCGCGCTCGCGCAGCTCCTCGACCGACCGCCGGCGGAAGGCTGCGATAGCCAGCGCCACGGCAAAGCACAGCGGTGCGGCCAGCAGCCACCACGTCCGGATGTGAGGCCACGCCGCCTGCAGCGACTCGCCGGGGTGCATGAACATTCCGTGGCGCTCGCCGGCGTGCTGCGCGCGCCGGATCTCGGTTTCGATCCGCGCCCACCACAGCCAGACCCAGGCCGCGCCGGCGACGGTGAGCGCGACGAACGCCGCTATGGCGCGCCGGGCGATCGGCGCGAGCCCCATCCCGACTATCAGCGCCGGCGCGCTGACGAACAGTCCGGCCGCTACCGCGAGCATGCCGACATAGGGCGTAGGGTCGGCTTCGTACGGCCTGTGGGGCCGCATAGCGGTGTTCATGACTGCTCCTTGGGCAGCTCGAGGACCTGGATGCGCCCGCGCCGCGACGCACCCTCGAGCGGCTCGCGACCGAGATCGGCCGCGGGCGCATCCAGGTCCTCGAGCTGCCCAAGGAGGAGTCATGAACACCGCCACGCGGCCGATCTCGGGCGCGAGCCGCTCGAGGGTGCGTCGCGGCGCGGGCGCGGCGAAGTACGTGACCGACCCGTAGCGGGCGACGAGCTCGCGCATGATCTGCTCGATCCGTGCCCGGCGCTTGAGCGTCAACTCGACCTCGACGGCGACCTCGCGGCCGTCGATCACTACGAGGCCGTCGGGGCGGTGGCGCTGACGGCCGCCGCGCTCGCCGGCGAGCTCGCGGTGAAGCTCGCGCTCGCACACCCAGACCGCGCCGGGGTGCCGGTCGAGGACATGAAGCCGCACGTCGGTGACGGCGGCGATGTGGGCGAGCATTCCCGCGTTCGGCCGCCACACGGCGTAGTCGATGCCGGCGAGCGACTGCCCGCGCCGTGTGAGCCACACGAACACCGGCTCGCCGACGAGCAGCGCTCGGCCGCGAGCCCAGCCCGCGCGCTCCCAGCGCGACCGCAGCCAGCGCGCCGCGTGCGAGGAGCAGCCCATCAGCCGCGCCAGCTGCGGCAGCGTCAGCGCGTACTGCTCGCCGACGACGCGCAGCAGCTCGAGGTCGCGCGCCGAGCACCGCACGGTGCCGGCGTCGGACCGCCGCGCGCGAGCCGGACTCGCCGTCGTCGTGTTGTCGCTTGTTGAGATCGAGGTCATGCGCCGTCAGACACCAAGAG
>DATMJM010000086.1:0-2482 GCA_035553935.1 Solirubrobacteraceae bacterium | reverse complement strand
ACGTTCCCGAGGAGGTCCGCGGTCGTGCGCTGAGCGTGATGAAGCTCGACATGCTGCCCGTCGAGTGCGTCGTGCGCGGCTACATCACCGGCTCGGGCTGGAAGGACTACCAGGCGACCGGCGCCGTCGCCGGGATCGAGCTGCCGGCGGGCCTGCAGGAGTCCGAGAAGCTGCCCGAGCCGGTCTTCACGCCCTCGACGAAGGCCGACGTCGGGCACGACGAGACGATCGACTTCGACCGGGCGGCCGAGATCGTCGGCGACCGTGCGGTCATGGCGCAGCTGCGCGACCTGTCGATCGCGCTGTACTCCTTCGCCGCCGAGCACGCCGCCGCGCGCGGCGTGATCCTGGCCGACACGAAGTTCGAGTTCGGCCGCGGCGCCGACGGCGTGCTGCGCGTCGGCGACGAGGTGCTCACGCCGGACTCCTCGCGCTTCTGGCCCGCCGACACCTACGAGGTCGGGCGCGCGCAGCCGAGCTTCGACAAGCAGTACGTGCGCGACTGGGCCGCCGGCACCGGCTGGGACAAGAAGCCGCCGGCGCCCGCGATCCCGGTCGACGTCGTCGCGGGCACGCGCGAGCGCTACGTCGAGGCCTACGAGCGCATCAGCGGCGAGCCCTTCGCCGCGTGGCTCGCGCGGGTGTCGTCATAGCCTCGCGCGTGCGTGTGCTGGTCCGCCCCAAGGCGGGCATCCTCGACCCGCAGGGCGTCGCAGTCGAGCGCGCGCTGCCCGCGCTCGGCTTCGAGGGCGTCTCCAACGTCCACGTCGGCCGGCTGATCGAGCTCGACATCGAGGATTCCAGCCAGCTCCCGGCGATGTGCGAGAAGCTGCTCGCGAACCCGCTGATCGAAGATTACGAGATCGTCAGCGGGTCGTGAAGTTCGGGGTCGTCCGC
Source organism: Solirubrobacteraceae bacterium (assembly GCA_035553935.1). Classification (GTDB taxonomy): domain Bacteria; phylum Actinomycetota; class Thermoleophilia; order Solirubrobacterales; family Solirubrobacteraceae; genus CADCVQ01. The sequence continues at coordinate 1,585 of DATMJM010000086.1, read as the reverse complement.
TTCCCCGGCTCGTGCGACGAGGTCGACGCGGTGCTCGCGTGCGAGCGCGTCCCGGGCGCGTCGGCGCAGCTGCTGTGGCACCGCGACCCGGACCTGCACGGCGTCGAGGCGGTCGTCGTCCCGGGTGGCTTCTCCTACGGCGACTACCTGCGCGTTGGAGCGATCGCCCGGTTCTCGCCGGTGATGGAGTCCGTCGTGCGCTTCTCGAAGGAGGGCGGGCTCGTGCTCGGGATCTGCAACGGCTTTCAGGTCCTCTGCGAGGCGGGGCTGCTGCCCGGCGCGCTGCTGCCGAACGTCGGGCTGCGCTTCATCTGCCGCCAGGTGAACGTCGAGGTCGTCCGCGCGAGCATGCCGTTCACCTGTGACATGGCCGCCGGCGAGATCCTGTCGATCCCGGTCAAGCACACGACCGGCCGCTACTACGCGCCACCAGAGCAGCTGCAGTCCATGCAGGCACATGGGCAGATCGTCGTGCGCTACGCGCACGACGGCAACCCCAACGGTTCGACGAACGACATCGCCGGCGTCTGCAACCAGGCGGGCAACGTCTTCGGGCTCATGCCGCATCCCGAGCACGCGGTGGATCGGCTGACCGGCTCCGCCGACGGGCTGAAGATCTTCACGTCGATGGCCCATGGCCACGGTTGATCAGGCCGTCGCGCTCGGGCTGACCCCGGGCGAGTACGAGCTGATCGTCGCGCAGATGGGGCGGGCGCCCAACGAGGTCGAGCTCGCCGTGTTCTCGCTGATGTGGAGCGAGCACTGCGCCTACAAGCACTCCAAGAAGCTGCTGCGGGGGCTGCCGACGACGGGGCCGCGGCTGGCGCTCGGCCCGGGCGAGAATGCCGGCGCCGTCGACGTCGGCGACGGCTGGGTGGTCGCCTTCAAGGTCGAGTCGCACAACCACCCGTCGGCGGTCGAGCCGTTTCAGGGCGCGGCGACCGGCGTCGGCGGCATCCTGCGCGACATCTTCGCGATCGGCGCGCGCCCGATCGCGGTACTCGACTCGCTGCGCTTCGGCGAGCCGTCCTCCGCGCGCTCGCGCTACCTGCTCGACCACGCCGTCGGCGGGATCGGCCACTACGGCAACTCGATCGGCGTCCCGACGATCGGCGGCGAGGTCTACTTCGAGGAGCCCTACGAGCACAACTGCCTCGTCAACGCGATGGCGCTGGGGCTCGCGCGCACCGACGCGCTGATCCGCAGCGCCGCGAGCGGCGTCGGCAACGTCCTCGTGCTGTTCGGCGCCTCGACCGGGCGCGACGGGATCGGCGGCGCGTCGGTGCTGGCGTCGGCCGAGCTCGGCGAGGGCGACCCCGACAAGCGGCCGACGGTGCAGGTCGGCGACCCCTTCACCGAGAAATTGCTGATCGAAGCCTGCCTCGAGCTGATGGCCAGCGACGCCATCGTCGCCATCCAGGACATGGGCGCCGCCGGCCTCACCTCCTCGTCGGTCGAGATGGCATCGAAAGGCGGCGTCGGCATCCGGCTCGACATGAACAAGGTGCCGTGCCGAGAGGAGGGCATGACCCCCTACGAGATGATGCTGTCGGAATCCCAGGAGCGGATGCTGATGGTGCTGAAG
>DATMJM010000085.1:0-4163 GCA_035553935.1 Solirubrobacteraceae bacterium | reverse complement strand
GCAAGACCGGCACCGCCGAGCGCCAGCCCAGGCGCGACCAGTCGTGGTACGTCGCCTACGTGCCGCATCCGAAGCGCCCGATCGTCGTCGTGGTGACGGTCGAGGAGGGCGGCTTCGGGGCGGCGACGGCGGCGCCGATCGCCTGCCGGATGCTGGCGAAGTTCTACGCCGTCAAGGACGCCCCCTGTGCCCGCGGGGACTCGGTGACGCAGTGAACGAGCCGCCTGCGACGCGCCTGCCGGCCGGCCTGCGCCTGCCCTTCGATCCGCTGCTCGCGCTGGCGGCGGTGGGGCTCATGGCGGCCTCGCTCGTTACCCTCAAGGCATCGACGAGCACAGACGTCCCGGGCGACCCGCACTACTACGTCACGCGGCAATGCGTGTTCTTCGTCGTCGGCACGCTCATCGCGATCGTCCTGAGCCGGATCGACTACTCGCGCCTGCGCGAGCTGAAGTACGGGATCTACGGCCTCATGATCGGCGCGCTCGTGCTCGTCGCGATCTTCGGCGGCGTGACGCGCGGCTCGCGCCGGGCGATCCAGCTGCCGTACTTCGAGGTGCAGGCCTCCGAGCTCGGCAAGGTGCTGCTCATCGCGGCGCTGGCGGCGTTCGTCGTGGACCGCTCGCGGCGCCTGGGCGAGCGCGACACGACGGCGCGGGTCGTGCTGCTGGCGATGATCCCCGCGATCTTCGTGATGACCTCCGACCTCGGCTCGGGGCTGGTCTACATCGCGATCCTCTTCGCCGTGCTGTTCATCGCGGGCGTGTCGTGGCGGCACTTCGCCGGGCTGCTGGCGCTTGGCGCGCTGTCGGTGACGCTCGTCCTCGTGGCGGCGCCGGCACTGGGGGTGACGGTGCTCGAGAGCTACCAGGTCGAGCGCCTGACGTCGTTCCTCGAGCCGTCGGCCGTGGCCGGCGATGCCGGCTACCAGCAAAACCAGTCGCGGATCGCGATCGGCTCCGGCCAGAAGACCGGCCGCGGCGACCGGGCGACCCAGTCGAGCCTGAACTTCCTTCCGGAGGACCGCACGGACTTCGCGTTCGCCGTCGTCGGCGAGCGCTGGGGATTTGCCGGCGCGGGCCTCGTGCTCTCGCTGTACGCGCTGCTCGTGTGGCGCGGCCTGCGGATCCTCACCGTGGCCAAGAACCTCTACGGCGCGCTCATCGCCGGAGGCATCGTCGCCATGCTCCTGTTTCAGGTCTTCATCAACGTCGGCATGAACGTGGGGATCATGCCCATCACCGGCATTCCGCTGCCGCTGCTCTCGTACGGCGGCAGCTCGGTGCTTTCCACCCTCTTGGCCATCGGCCTGTTGCAGTCGATCTATGCGCAAGGGCGCTTCGCGGCTGCGACCAAACGCCGGAGCCTCCCATTCTGAAAAAAGGACTCGTTCCCAATGAAAAAGCAAGTGCTGGTCAGCGTCGACCGTGGGGAGACACGTGTCGCGCTGCTGGAAGCGACGGGTAAGCCCGGCGCCGCAGAGAAGTCGTCGCGCTCCAAGAAAGCCGACCCGGCGGCCGGCTACCGCGTCGCCGAGCTGTACTTCGAGCGCCGCGGCGCCCGCTCGATCGTCGGCAACATCTACAAGGGCAAGGTCGACAACGTCCTCGCCGGGCTCGAGGCCGCGTTCGTCGACATCGGCCTGGACAAGAACGGCTTCCTGCACGTCGACGAGATCGTCGTCCCAGGCGTCGACGTCGGGCGCCGCGGGCGCGGCAAGGAGGGCGGCTCGAAGATCACCGAGCTCATCAAGCCGGGCCAGGAGATCGTGGTGCAGGTCGTCAAGGACCCGCTGAAGAGCAAGGGCGCGCGGCTGTCGATGGAGCTCACCGTCGCCGGGCGCTACATGGTCTACGCGCCGATGGGCGAGGGCGTCGGCGTCTCGCGCCGCCTCGACGACAAGGAGCGCGACCGGCTGCGCAAGGAGACCAAGGGCCTGGACCTCAAGGGCGGCGGGGCGATCATCCGCACCGCCGCCAGCGGCGCCACGCGAGCGGACTTCGAGCGCGAGCTGCAGTACCTCTTCAAGCTGCACGAGGTGCTCGACAAGCGCGTCGAGGAGACGCCCGCGCCCGGCCTCGTCTTCCAGGAGGCCGATCTCTCGGTGCGCGTCGTGCGCGACATCTTCTCCGAGCACTTCGAGCGCGCGATCGTCGACGACCCCAAGCAGCACCAGCGCCTGGTGTCGTTCTTCACCCGCACCGCGCCCGAGCTCGTCGAACGCGTGGAGCTCTACGAGGACAAGCAGCCGCTGTTCGAGGCCTACGGCGTCGAGAAGGTCATCGACGGCCTCATGACGCGCCGCGTCGACCTCCCCAGCGGCGGCTACCTCATCATCGACTACGCCGAGGCGCTGACGGTCATCGACGTCAACTCGGGCTCGTTCATCGGCCGCGGCAAGGGTGCGCGCCTGGAGGACACGATCACGACGACGAACCTCGAGGCCGCCGAGGAGGTCGTCAACCAGCTGCGCCTGCGCGACATCGGCGGCATCATCGTCATCGACTTCATCGACATGGCCCGCGCGCGCAACCGCGACGCCGTTCTGAAGACCCTGCGCAAGACGCTCGACGAGGACCGCACGAAGACGTTCACTGCCGAGATCTCCAAGCTCGGGCTCGTCGAGATGACGCGCCAGAACGTCACCGAGGGCGTGCGCGAGATCATCTCGCGGCCGTGCCCGACGTGCGACGGCGACGGCGTGATCAAGTCCGAGGACACGATCGGCATCGAGTTCGAGCGCCGCCTGCGCGTCCTCGCCAAGAAGGCCCCCAAGAAGCACGAGGCGTTCCTGGTGCAGATGAACCCGCGCGTGAGCCAGGTCTTCACCGGCAACGCCAAGCGCGTGCTGCGCGCGCTCGAGGAGGAGACCGGCCGACGCTTTCACTTCACGGGCTCCGAGGGCCTGCCGCTCAACCACTTCGACATCGTCATGGAGGGCTCGCGCGATGAGGTCCAGGAGCGCGCGGTGCCCTTCCGCGAAGGCGATGAGGTGCTCGTCGACATCGTCGAGCCGCACATGTACGACGTCGACGACGCCGTCGCGAAGATCGACGGCTACATCATCTCGGTCTCCGGGGGCGGGCCGTTCGTGGGAGCCAAGCGGCTGGTGCGCATCGAGCACGCGGGGCGGACATCGGCGACGGCGACGATGCTCGACGCCCCTGCGGAGCCCGACGGGTCCAAGGCGTCCAAGGAGGACGCCGAGGCCGACGACGGCGACGATGGCGTAGAATCGACGACTCGGCGCCGCGGCCGCAGAGGCGGACGGCGCCGTTCGCGCGCCACGGCGGAGTCCGGCGCGACACCTGCTCCGGAAAGCTGAACCACCCTTCACCATGCCCTACGCAATCGTCAAGACCGGCGGCAAGCAGTACCGCGTCGAGGAGGGTCAGACCCTGCTCGTAGAGCGGCTGGCCGACGAGGAGGGCGCGACCGTCGCGCTCCAGCCGCTGCTGTACGCCGCCGACGAGGCGGTCTTAGATGCCGACGGCCTGAAAAAGGTCTCCGTCAAGGCGCGGATCGTCGGCCACGAGCGCGGCGAGAAGCTGCGCGTGTTCAAGTTCAAGCCCAAGCGCGGCTACAAGCGGACCACGGGACACCGCCAGGAGCTCACGCGCCTGGAGATCACCGAGTTGTCTCTGGCGGCCGGACGGAGCCAGTCCAAATCAGAGCGCGGGGCCGGGCGCCCCGCGGAGGAGACCTCGTAGATGGCACACAAGAAGGGCCTCGGCTCGTCGCGCAACGGGCGCGACTCCAACGCGCAGCGCCTCGGCGTCAAGACGTTCGCCGGGCAGACGGTCAGCGGCGGCGAGATCATCGTGCGCCAGCGCGGCACGCGCCTGCGTCCCGGCGAGGGCGTCGGCATCGGCAAGGACGACACGCTCTACGCACGCTCGGCCGGCACCGTCGTCTTCGGGACGCAGCGCGGCAAGCGCATCGTCTCGATCACGCCGCCCGACGCCGCCTAGCACCATGCCGCCGCGGGACGTCGCCCGCGTGCTCGCCGCGGGTCGCATCGCGATCGGCGCCGGCCTGCTCGCGGCGCCGCGGCTGTCGCTCGCGATGTGGATCGGCCGCAGCGCGGCCGGCCACGCCGTCGCGCCGGTGGGGCGCGCTCTCGGCGTGCGCGAGATCGTGCTCGGAGGCATGCTGCTGCACAC
>DATMJM010000084.1:0-6788 GCA_035553935.1 Solirubrobacteraceae bacterium | reverse complement strand
GTCCCTGAGCGGGGTGATCCCGCGCAGGTATCGCGGCGTCTCGTTCGACCGCCCGCCGGTGACGGAGATCGCGGCGCCGGTCAGGGCCGTCGTGCGCCGGTTCGTCAACCGCATCGACGAGAACCTCGACGACGGTCGCGGCCTGTGGTTCTTCGGCTCCGTCGGCACCGGGAAGACGACGCTCGCAATGCTCGTCTCGCGCCACGCGCTGGAGGCCGGCCGCAGCGTGGCGATCTACTCGCTGCCGCGCCTGCTCGCCGAGATACGCACGACGTTCGACGATGACCGCGGCACGTCCTACGTCGACCTGCTCGACCGGCTGACGGCCGTCGACCTGCTGCACGTCGACGACGTCGGCGCCGAGAAGACGAGCCCGTGGGTGCTCGAGCAGCTGTACGCGATCGTCAACGCGCGCTACGAGGACAAGCGCTCGGTGATCATCACGACGAACCTCGAGCGCGGTGACCTCGCCGAGCAGATCAACGAGCGCACGGTCTCACGGCTCGAGGAGATGTGCGAGATCCTGCCGCTGTGGGGGCCTGACGCGCGTCAGCAGCGCCCCGACGTGGCTTGAGAGCCCGCGCGACATAAACTTGTCGTCGTCATGCCAGGACTCTGCATCGTGGGCGCCCAGTGGGGCGACGAAGGCAAGGGCAAGGTCGTGGACCTGCTGGCCGAGCGCGCGGACGCGATCGTGCGCTTCCAGGGCGGCAACAACGCCGGCCACACGATCATCCGCGACGGCGAGGTCTTCAAGTTCCACCTGATCCCGTCGGGCATCCTCTATCCCGGCAAGCGCTGCATCATCGGCAACGGCGTCGTCATCGACCCGCGCGTGCTGACCGACGAACTCGACGCGCTGCGCGCGCGCAAGATCGACACGAGCGGCCTGCGGATCAGCGCCAACGCGCACGTGATCATGCCCTACCACCTGCTGCTCGACACGGCCGGCGAGACGAAGCTCGGCAAGCTGCAGATCGGCACGACGCGGCGCGGCATCGGCCCCGCCTACGCCGACAAGGCGGCCCGGCTGGGCATCCGCATGCAGGACCTGCTCGACGAGAAGATCCTCAAGAAGAAGATCACCGCGGCGCTGGATCCCAAGCGCCTGAGCCTGCGCCCCTACGTCAAGGACCCGTCGCTGGACCTGCAATCGATGACCGAGGCCTACCTGACCTACGGCCACCGTCTCGAGCGCCACATCGCCGACACGGCGCGGATCGTCTGGGACGCGCTCGACGCCGACAAGCTCGTGATCTTCGAGGGCGCGCAGGGCGCGCTGCTGGACATCGACCACGGCACCTATCCGTTCGTCACGTCCTCCAACCCGATCGCCGGCGCGGCCTGCGTCGGCGCCGGAGTCGGTCCGAAGGACATCCACGAGGTGTGGGGCATCGCCAAGGCGTACGTAACGCGCGTCGGCTCGGGGCCCTTTCCGTCCGAGCTCGACGACGACGTGGGCGAGGAGATTCGCCGCCGCGGCGGCGAGTTCGGCACGACCACCGGCCGCGCGCGCCGCACCGGCTGGCTCGACATCCCGGCGCTGCGCTACGCCTCGCGCATCAACGGCCTGACGTCACTGGCGATCACGAAGCTCGACGTGCTGTCCGGCTTCGAGAAGATCAGGGTCTGCACCGCCTACAGCGGGCCGGACGACGCCGTCTTCCACGACTTCCCGTACCACCAGTCGGTGCTGCACCACGCCAAGGGCGACTACGAGGAGCTCGACGGCTGGACCGAGGAGCTCGGCGAGTGCCGCTCGGCGTCCGATCTTCCGCGTGCCGCGCGAGAGTACCTGGACTTCATCGCCGAGCAGATCAGGGTGCCCGTCGTGCTCGTCGGCGTCGGCCCGGGCCGCGAGCAGGTCATCTGGATGCAGGACGCGCCGCAGCTGCAGGCGGCTGCCTAGCCGCCGCCTGCAGCCGCCGCTCGCCGCGCCGCAGCGCCCGCCACGCGAGCGTCGACGACGACAGCAGCGCGAGCGCCGCGAGCGTGATCTGCACGCTGACGATCCCGTCCTCGCTCCAGTAGACGTCGTCGAGCGACAGCAGCAGCGCGGACTCGTCGAGCGTCAGCGCGACGCCGGCGCCGAACGGCACCGCGAGCACCCGGTCCAGGCGCTCGTCGCGCGAGAGCACCGACGCGCCGCCGGCCAGAAACGCGATCGCGATGCCCGGCACGAAGTGGTGGATGTGGCGGTCGCCCACGACGAGCTCGCGAAACGGTCCGGTCGGCCCACGGCGGCGGATGAGGTACGTGCTCAGCCGCGCCGTCGCGAACGTCAGCGAGAACGATGCCAGCAGGCTCATGAGCGCCGTCTCGCGCGGGCTCAGGCTCTCGACGCCCGCGACCGCGACCGCGACCGTCTCGCGCACGGCCTCCTCGGCGGACTGACGCCTGTCGAGCTCGGGATGGGCCTGCATCCGCTCGCGCAGCATGCGCGCGATCTCGCCGGCGAGCACGGCGCTCGTGAGGCCGAACGCGGCGACGCCGAGCGCCACCGTGCCACGCTCGGCGCGCATGCGCCGGCGCCGCGCCCACGGCAGCTCGATCGCGCCCGGCAGCCGGGGGGCGCTGCGCGTGCGGCGCCGCGCGCGGTGCCGGGCGGGGCTCACGACCACTGCTCGAGCAGGTCCTCGGCGGGAACGTCGCGCACGAGCCGCGCGGGGACCCCCATGACGACCTTCCGTGCCGGCACGTCCGCCGTGACGACCGCCCCGGCGGCGACGAACGCCTCCTCGCCGACCTCGATGCCCGGCACGAGGACTGCGCCGCCGCCGATCCGGCAGGCGCGTCGCAGCGTCGCGCCGCGCAGCGGCATCCCCTTCGGATGGCGCGCCATCGTGTCGTCGTTCGTCGTCATCGCGCAGGGGCCGAAGAAGACGTCGTCCTCGATGACGCTGTAGGCCGTCACGTAGGCCTGCGACTGGATCCGCACGCGATCGCCGATCCGCACGTCGTTGTCGACGCCGCTACCGCGGCCGACGACGCTCCCGGCGCCGACCATCGCGCGCTCGCGGACGAACGCCTGGTCGCCGACGATCGAACCCGCTCCGATGCGGGCGCCCGCGAACACGAGCGCCTGCGCACCTATCACGACGCGCTCCTCGAGCACGAGCGGCTCGAGCGGGTCGCGCGGCGCCGTCGAGCGGGCGGCGAGGCTGGGCTGCTTGCCGAGCACCGCGCCGTCGCCGATCGCGCAGCCGTCGCCGATGACGACGCCGTCGTGGACGACGACGTGCGCGCCGAAGCTCACGTCGCTGCCGACCTGCGCGCTGGTGCTGAGGATGAGTCCGGGGGCGTCGTGCATGCCGGTTGTGAGCCTAGAGCGTGGCGAGGTGCTCGCCGATCGCCGCCACGGCGCGCTCGGCGGCGTGCCCGTCGCCGTAGAGCTCGGGCCGGTCGGCCGGGACGTCGCGCGCGAGCGCGGCGCGGGCAGCTTCGGAGTCCAGGCCGACGAGCACGTTCCAGCCCGTCTGCACGGTCTCCACCCACTCGGTCGTGTCGCGCAGCGTGACGCACGGGACACCCGCGAGGTAGGCCTCCTTCTGCACCCCGCCGGAGTCCGTGAGCACCGCCCGGGCGCGCGTCAGCAGCGCGCTGAACTCGAGGTAGCCGAGCGGCGGCAGGACGATCGTCCCCGCCTCGACGCGCGCGAGCAGGCCGGCCGCGTCGAGCCGCGCGCGGGTGCGCGGATGCAGCGGCAGGACGACCGGCTCGTCGAGACCGAGCAGCAGCTCGACGAGCAGCGCGAGGCGCCGCGGGTCGTCCACAGTGCCGGCGCGGTGAGCGGTCGCGAGCACGTACGCGCCGGCCGTGACCCCGGCGCGTCGCAGCGGCTCGCCGTCGGCGCGGGCGCGCGGCGCCAGCACGCGCGCGACGTCGACCATGACGTCGCCGACGAGCGCCACGGCGCCCGCGACCGACTCACGCGCCAGGTTGTCCGCAGCGGCCTGCGACGGCGCCAGCAGCAGCGCGCTCACGTGATCGGTCAGCACGCGGTTGAGCTCCTCCGGCATCGCGCGGTCGAACGAGCGCATCCCGGCCTCGACGTGAGCGACCGGGATCTGCGCCTGCGCGGCGGCCAGGGCGCCGGCGAGCGTCGAGTTCGTGTCGCCGTAGACGAGCACCGCCTCGGGCGCCGCGTCGCGCAGCAGCGCGCCGACCGCACCGAGCATCCGCGCCGTCTGCTCGGTGTTCGAGCCGCCGCCGAGCGCGAGCTCGACGTCGGGCGGCGGCACGTCGAGCTCGCGCACGAAGATCGCCGACAGCTCGTCGTCGTAGTGCTGGCCGGTGTGCACGAGCAGCTCGTCGTGGGCGGCGCGCAGCGGTCCCGACACCGCCGCCGCCTTGATGAACTGCGGGCGGTTGCCGATGACCGTGACGATCTTCAGAGCTGCGCCTCGATGTGCTTCGCGACGGCCTCGGCGGCGGCGAGCGACACCGGCCCGGGAACCTCCGGGATCGCGATGTCGTCGATCGCCCGCACCGGCTGGACCTCGCGTGCCGACGACGCCAGGAACGCCTCCCGGACGTTGCGCAGGTCGTCGAGCGTCGTGATCCGCTCGGTCGCGTCGGTGACCGCGAACAGCGCGCGGCGCGTGATCGAGTCCAGAATGCGATCGGCCAGCGGCGGCGTGCACAGCGCGCCGTCGAGGACGTAGAAGAACGATGTCGTCGGGCCCTCGAGGACGCGGCCGTGCGGCGTGACGAGCAGAGCCTCGTCCGCGCCCCGCTCCTGGGCGATCCGGGTCGCGAGCATGTTCGCCGCGTACGACAGCGACTTGACCCCGTCGAGCACGCGCGTCGGGGAGTACGTCACCGTCACCAGCGCCACGGTCTGCGGCATCGCGTGCAGGTCCTCGACGATCCCGATCCGCCGGCCGCCGCGGGTGACGACCAACCGCAGGGCGCCGTCGGCGGGCTCGCTCATCTCCAGCAGCTTCTCGGCGTCGCCGCGGATGGCGCCGACGTCGAACGGCAGGCGCAGCGCCGCCGCGCTGCGCGCCATGCGCTCGAGGTGCTCCTCCAGGCCGTAGGGACGCCCCTCGTAGAGGCGCACGACCTCGAAGACGCCGTCGCCGCGCAGCAGGCCCTCGTCGGTGACGGGTATCTGCGCCTGTGCGACGTCCATGACGTCGCCGTCGAGGATCGCGAGGTGGGCGGCCATTTCCGGCGAGAGCCTACCCGGACCGCGGCCTGCGGCCGGCGCACCGCAGGCGGGCCGCCGAGACCCGCGTGGCACTCAGTGGTCCGGCAGCTCCTTCGCCGGAAAGCAGGTGATGAGCCCCCAGGGGTTGTGACTGCCGACATCGTCCTTGCGGAACGGTGCGATGACCCAGGGCAGGTCGTCGGTTGTCAGGTGCACCGGCGCGGCCCTGGGACGCTCGAAGCCATGGGCGGCGACGCCCTCCGGCATCGCGATGTACGCGAGGAACTGCGGCTCGTCGCTCCTCAGCCACTGCTCGATTTCGCGCTGCCACTCGATGAGCAGCGTGCAGACCGCGTCGACCTGATCGTCGACGGTGTCGAACGTCGTTGCGACCCGGATGCTCGCCAGACGTGCCTGGAGCGCTTCGTCCGACAGCTCGGAGTGCCGCGCGCGCGAGTGACCGCCGATCCCGACGCCGCCTTCGGAGCTCGCAAGGATCTTGCGCGCCGTGGCGCGCATGTTGCGCTCGTGGTCGACCTCGTGCTTGCGGATCTGGGCCTTCTTCTTGCTGCCGCCGCGCTTCTCGGGCAGCGTGATCGTGGCTGCCTCTATCGCCGCGAGCGCGCGCTTGTTCTTCGTCGCGGGCTTGCCGCGCTTCTTGCCGTTGGCGCGCATGAGGACGGCTCGCGCGAGCACGGGAGCGAGCGCATCCGCCCGCGGCTGCTCATCGAGGCGGAGGGGCGCGGCGGGCGGCGGCAGCGCCGGCGCGACTTCGGGGCACGGGTCGCACGGCGCCTCGCGCGCGGGCGTCGTCGGGGGCTGCAGGCGGGTCATGCCGACAACGATCGCAGCCGGCACGCTCGCCCGCCCGCGCGATCGCGCACGAAATTGGGCACCACCGCGGCCTTCTCGAGGAACGATCGAGCAGTGCCCCCGCCAGGAATCGAACCTGGAACCTTCGGATTAAGAGTTGGCGCCCAGGCGCTCAGTTGTGGCTATTTGCAGCTACTTTAGGTCGGCTGAGTTGGTTGAGAGGACTCAGATCTGGCGGGTTTGGAACATATTTCGGGACACGATGTCGCCGGGTCGCCGGGTCGCATACGGACAGTGGGGGCGGAGCCCGGCTGCCGGTCTCGTGTTTGCCGCCACCGGGGTGCGAACGATCGTGTGGCCGCGCTCCACGCCGGGCCGTTTGCCGCCGTTCTCGTCACCCCGAGCTCGCGACTCTCGCAGTGAGCTTCGGACCGACGAGCCAGCGGGGAGGTGCTCGGCAGCGCCGCGCGCGCTGCTCGTCGTCGCGTCGGCGAGCACCCGGCGCCGCCGCGAGCCGCTCGTGCTCGGCGCGCAGTTCTCGCCGCCTTGCAGATCATCGTCGCGGTCGCCCTCGAGTCTCGGGGTGCGCGACCTATGAAGGTGCGCAGGCGGAGCGGGGGTCACACCCGCGGGCGCAACCCCCGCATCGCCAGGTTCAGACTTCTTGCATTGCGTGCCGCTGCCGGCGGTGGACGACGGCGAGCGAGCCGCCGGCCGCGAGCAGGGCCAGGCCGAGCAGGCCGCCGGCGCCGATACCGGCATCCGCCCAGTCGATGCCGCCGTCCGCCGGCGCCGGCTCGGGCACCTTCACGATCATCACGTC
>DATMJM010000083.1:0-2219 GCA_035553935.1 Solirubrobacteraceae bacterium | reverse complement strand
GCTGGACGACGAGGTCCTGGCAGCGCTGGAGCGCGAGCGCGCGGACGTCGGGCGCTTCCTGTCCACCGCGCGGTAGCCGTCCGAGCCGGACGCGAACATGCGTTCGTGAAAAGTATCGTGCGCAGCGTGCGGGGAGTTCGTGGCGGCGCCGCTCGACGGGGCGCGATCGCCGCCTAGTCTGCTGAGCCGTGAGCGCCTACCCCGACTCCGACCCAGGCCCACCCGCGAAGATCGCGACCGGCGTCGCGCCGCCGCATTCGCTCGAGGCCGAGCAGTCGGTGCTCGGCGGCATCCTGCTGTCGGACCGCGCGATGTACGGCCTCGTCATCGAGGAGGGCCTCAAGCCGGAGGACTTCTACCGCGAGCGCCATCGGCTGATCTACGAGTCGATGCTCGCCCTGTATCGCGACAGCGAGCCGATCGACGTCCTGACGGTCGCCGAGCACCTGCGCTCCGCCGGCCGCCTGGAGGAGGTCGGCGGCAAGGGCGCGATCGACGAGCTGACGGGCGGCGTGCCGGGGCTGGGCGGGATCCGCCGCTACGCCCAGATCGTGCGCGAGCACGCGCTCATGCGCCGCCTGCTGAGCACGACGTACGAGATCCAGGCCTCGGTGCTCAACCACGCCGCGGCGCCGCGCGACCTCGTCGAGCGGGCGGAGCGGGCGATGCTCGAGGTTGCTCACGACGACCGCCAGAAGGACTTCCGCACGATCGACGAGATCCTCCACGACGAGCTGAAGAAGATGGAGAAGCTCTCGCGCGAGGGCACCGCCCTGACCGGCACGCCGAGCGGCTTCCGCGACCTCGACGAGATCACGGGCGGCTTCCAGCCCGGAAACCTTGTGATCATCGCCGCAAGACCATCGATGGGAAAATCGGCCCTGGTCACGAACATCGCCGAGAACGCCGCGATCGACCACGGCAAGCCCGTCGCGCTGTTCTCCCTGGAGATGTCCGAGACCGAGCTCGCGCAGCGCTTCGTGGCGTCGCAGGGCCGCATCAAGGGCGACTTGCTGCGCAAGGGCCGGGTGGCGGACAACAAATGGCCCGACATCCTCAAGGCGTCGGCGCGGCTGGCTGCCGCGCCGCTGTACGTCGACGACTCCTCCGACGTCGGGATCCTCGAGATCCGCGCCAAGGCGCGCCGGCTGCACCAGCAGTCGCCGCTCGGACTGATCATCATCGACTACCTGCAGCTGCTGCGGGCGGACGCGCGCGTGGAGTCGCGCGTCCAGCAGGTCGGCGAGATGAGCCGCGGGCTGAAGATCCTCGCGCGCGAGCTGGACGTCCCCGTGATCGCGCTCTCGCAGCTCAGCCGTGCGGTCGAGGCGCGGACCGACAAGCGGCCGATCCTGTCCGATCTACGCGAGTCGGGCCAGATCGAGCAGGATGCCGACCTCGTCGCCTTCATCTACCGCGAGGAGTACTACGACAAGGAGTCCGAGCGGGCGGGGATCGCGGACATCATCATCGCCAAGCACCGCAACGGCGCGCTCGGTGACGTCGAGCTGACGTTCGCCAAGGAGTACCCGAAGTTCCTGAACTACACCTCGCCGGAGCGGTACGCATGAGGCGCTGGCGTCACGACCCGGCTGCCACAGGATCGCGCTTGCGCACCTTCCAGACGATCGTGACGACGACGACCGCGACGACCGGCGCGAGTTCGAGCATCGCGAGTCCCCAGTGTGCGAGGTGTGCGGTGACGAGCATGATCTCCCTCCTCGGGTTGCGCCCGGCGGGGCGGGGAACGGCGCTGCCGGTCCCCGCCCGCTCGGGCTGCGTGTCAGGCCGTGACCGCGCGGCGGCCGGCCGGGGTGCTCGCGGGGCTCGCGAGGCCGACGGCGATGCCCGTGACGGCGATCGCGAGGTGCAGCAGGTTGTCGGCGGTGTTGATCGGGATGATCGACAGCAGCAGGCCGCCGTCGCCGACCGCGAAGCCGAGGACCGTGACGAGCACGTAGACGACGCCGTAGCCGATGGCGAACAGGCGCGCCTTGGCGGCCGTGCCGACCATCGCGAGGCCGATGATCCCCGACAGCAGGTGCACGACGTTGTGCCACCCGTTGATGTCGAACACGATCAGGGTGCCGCGCGCGGCGCTGTCGCCGATACCGAAGCCGGGCTCGACGAGAAAGCCGACGATGCCGACCAGCACGAGGACGGTGCCGAGCACCATGACGTAGATCTGGGCGAGGGTCTTGTTCTGCATGGTTGGGTGC
>DATMJM010000082.1:0-2439 GCA_035553935.1 Solirubrobacteraceae bacterium | reverse complement strand
TATCTGCGGCCATCAGCGCGACCGCCACCAGTCGCGGAAGCTCTGGTCGGGGACCCGGGGCAGGTCGCGCGTGTCCGTCCACGCCGAGAGCGGCCCGCCGCGAAGCTTCGCCACCGGCCCGCGCCCGAGCCGCGCCAGGCGCTGCGCGCGCTCGTAGCGCCCCTGCGACGCGAACACCGCCGCCAGCGCGCGCATCGCCGCCTTCTCGGGATCAAGCCGCGAGCGCTCCTCGCGCACGACGCGGCCGCGCAGGTGCACGAGCACCGACGGGATGTCGATCTTCACCGGGCAGACCTCGTAGCACGCGCCGCACAGCGACGACGCCCACGGCAGGGTCGGCGCCTCGCCGAGGCCGCGCATCTGCGGCGTCAAGATCGCGCCGATCGGCCCGGCATAGACCGACTCGTATGCGTGCCCGCCCGTGCGCGCGTAGACGGGGCAGGCGTTCAGGCAGGCCGAGCAGCGGATGCAGTGCAGCGCCTGGCGCCCAATTTCGTCGGCGAGCACGTCGGTGCGCCCGTTGTCGAGCAGTACGAGGTGAAACTCGCGCGGTCCGTCGCCGTCGTGCACGCCGGTCCACAGCGACGTGTACGGGTTCATCCGCTCGCCGGTCGACGAGCGCGGCAGCAGCTGCAGCATCACCTCGAGGTCGCGGAAGTCGGCGATCACCTTCTCGATCCCCATCACCGTGATCAGGACCTCGGGCAGCGTCGTGCAGAAGCGGCCGTTGCCCTCGGACTCGACGACGACCGTCGTGCCCGTCTCCGCGACCGCGAAGTTCGCCCCGCTGACGGCGACCGGCACCGTCATGAACTTCTCGCGCAGGTGCAGGCGCGCCGCCTCGGCGAGCGCCGCCGGCTCGCTCGTCAGCGCCGCGCCACCGGTGATCGTGCGCTCGAAGAGCGCGCGGATCTCCGTCCGGTTGCGGTGGATCGCGGGCACGAGGATGTGCGAGGGGCGGTCGCCGCCGAGCTGCAGGATCAGCTCGGCGAGGTCGGTCTCGATCGCGCTGATCCCGTCTGCTGCGAGCGCGTCGTTGAGGCCGATCTCGTCTGTCGCCATCGACTTGACCTTGATCACCTCGCGCGCCCCGTGCCCGCGCGCGATCCGCGACACGGTCGCGTTGGCCTCGGCGCCGTCGCGCGCCCAGTGCACGGTGCCACCGGCGGCGCGCACCGCCACCTCGAGGCGCTCGAGCTGCGCGGGCAAGGTCGCCATCGCGTGCGCCTTGATCGCCGCCCCCGCATCGCGCAGCTGCTGCCAGTCGGGCAGCTCCGCCACCACGGCGGCCCGCTTGCCGCGGATCGTCGCCGTCGCCTTGCCGACGTTGCGGCGCATCTGCGTGTCGCCGAGCGCGCGCCTCGCCGCCGCCGGAAAGCCATCGCGGCTCATGCGGTGCTCGCCAATACCTCGGCGAGGTGCATCGTCCGCACGCCTGCGCGCTGGCGCGTCAGCGCGCCGCTCATGTGCATCAGGCAGGAGTTGTCGGCCGCGACGCAGACCTCGGCGCGCGTGCTCATCACGTGGCGCAGCTTGTCGGCGAGGATCGCGCTGGACGTGTCGGAGTTCTTGAGCGCGAACGTGCCGCCGAAGCCGCAGCACTCCTGCGCGTCGGGCAGCTCGACGAGATCGATGTCGCGTACAGCCCGCAGCAGCCGCAGCGGGCGATCGCCGACCTCGAGCAGCCGCAGCGAGTGGCACGTCGGGTGGTACGTGACGCGGTGTGCGAACGTGGCACCGACGTCCTCGACCCCGAGCACGTCGACGAGCAGCTCCGAGAGCTCGAACACGCGCGGCACCATCGCCTCGACGTCGGCCGCGAGGCCTCGGTCTCCCGCGAGCGCCGCGAGCCGCGGATACTGGTCGCGCACCATCCCGACGCACGACGCCGAGGGCGACACGACGACCTCGCAGTCGCCGAACACGCGCGCGAAGCGGCGCACGAGCGGTAGCGCCTCGATCTGGTAGCCCGTGTTGGCATGCATCTGCCCGCAGCACGTCTGCTCGTCCGGGAAGTCCACGGTGTGGCCGAGACGCTCGAGCAGCTCCACGACCGCGCGCCCCGTCCCGGGAAACAACGTGTCGTTGAAGCAGGTGACGAACAGGGCGACGCGCACGGAGCCGGTCTACCGCGAGTACGCCGCGGGCACGCCGCCGTCGACGTTGAGCACGTTGCCGGTGCTCTTGCCCGAGCGCGCCGCAGATGCGAAGTGCAGCACCGACTGCGCGATGTCGTCGGGGTAGATGTTGACCTTCAGCGTCGTGCGCGCCCTGTAGTGGTCCTCGAGCTCGTCGGGCGCGATGTTGTACGCCGCGGCGCGCTCCTCGCGCCACGTCGAGCCCCAGATCCGGGAGCCCTGCAGCACGGCGTCGGGGTTGACCGTGTTGACGCGGATCCCGGCGCCGCCGCCCTCCTCGGCAAGGCAGCGGCCGAGGTGC
>DATMJM010000081.1:0-3301 GCA_035553935.1 Solirubrobacteraceae bacterium | reverse complement strand
CCGCCGCACGGCTGGCGGCGGCGCTGGGGATCGCGCCCGCGGCAGTCGGCGCGCTCGCCGGCGCCGGCGACCGCGACACGGCACGCGCGATGAACGCGCTGCTGTGGCCGTCGACGCTCGGCTACTACCTCGAGCAGCTCGCGCTGCCGGCGCTCGACGACGACACGATCGACGCTGCGCGGCGCTGGTTCATCGACCACGTCCGCGGCCGCGGGCCGCTGCCGGCGCTGATCGTCGGGGCGCAGCCGTACGGGATCCTGCCGCTGACGATCGCCGGGCGCCTGGCCCCCGAGGATCCGTTCGCGGCAGAGCTCGGCAAGCTGCTCGCGCGGCTGCGCGGCTGGTGGCGCGAGGCGGTCGCGCGCGCGCCGCGGCTCGGCCGCGGCGACGACCCCGAGGCCGACCTCAACGAGGTCCTCGGCCAGGCGCCGGTCATGCAGCGCCTGCGCATCCGCGAGGGGCTCGGGCGCCACTACCTCGACAACCTCCTGCGCCATCCCGCCGCCGCCGCGCCGCTCCGCGAGCCCGCGCTGGCGCGCCGGCGGCTCGTCGCCAACGCGCTGCTGTCGACGCTGGCGGACGCGCGTGTCGAGGCGCGCGTCGCGGAGGTCGCGCTGCGCGCGCGCTCGAGCCTGTTCCGCGCGCCGCTCGTCGCCGACGCGCCCGGCCGCGAGCCGCTCGCCGACGACTACCTCGGCGCGACCCGCGCCGCGCTGACCGGGCCCGGCCCGGCCGGTGCCGTGCGCGCGCTCGCCCAGGACGGGCCGCTGCTGCGCCGGCTGGCGCGCCATGGCGCGCTGCTGAGCCTCGCCGACGGCGCCGGACGCGTGCTGCGCGAGGCCGGCGAGCTGCGCAGCCGCGTGCTCATGGAGGCCGAGCTGGTCGACGTCGAGCGGCGCGGCGGCACGCGCACGAGCGCGCGCCGGCTCGAGGACCGGGTCACGATCGGCGGCGCCGCCAGGCCGGCGATCGACGTGCTGCTGGAGGGCGCTCGGGCGGCCGGCCTCGGCGGCATCGTCGACCTCGACGCGCTGCTGGACGTGCTCGCGCAGGAGCGCCACCGCCGCCACGCCGCGCTGCTGGAGTACGAGTGGGCGCTCGCCCAGCTCGCCGGGCGCCCGTCGGCGGAGCTCGACCTGCTGCTGCGCGAGGGCCTCGACAGCGTCAGCCACCGCCTCGACGCGTGGCTGACCTCGCTGGCCTGGCAGCGCCTGCTCGAGCAGCGCGCCGGCGCCCCCGAGGGGCTGCACCTCGGCGCCTACGGCCTCGTCGAGGACCTGCGCCCGGCGGCGCGGCTGTCGCCGGCCGAGGGCGACGACGTCGGGGCGCTGTTCGCCGACGCCGGCGCCGGGTACGTCCACGCTCCGTCGCTCGACCAGGCCGCGGCCGCCGCCGTCCTGCGCGCGGGCCACGTCGCGCACGGGCGCGGCGACGCGTTCGCCGTCGACCTGAGCGCGGCCCGCGTGCGCGCCGCGCTGGGCGTCGTCGACGCGCTGCGCGCCGGGCACGCGCTCGGCGCCGTGCTCGGATACCGCTTCGAGCGCCGCCTGCACGAGCTCGGCCTGGACCGCTACGTACCGGTCTTCCGCGCCGTCGCGCCGCTGCACGGCGAGGAGGGCGCCGCCGCCGAGCAGGTCGCCGACGGCCTGGCGCTGCGCGAGCGCTTCGCGGTCCGCGCGCGCCTCGCCGACCACCGGCTGCCCGGCCGCGCCGCCGACGATCCGCGCTTCGAGCGCGAGCCCGAGCTCGACGCCGGCGGCTTCGCGCGCGAGGTCGGCGGGCTGATCGACGAGCTCGACGAGCTCGTCGACGCCGTCGCGGACCTCATGCTCGCCGACGCCGCGCACGCCGCCGTGCAGGGCAACCACGCCCGCGCGCGAGCGATCGCCGACGCCGCCCGCGCCGGTGCGCTGCCGCCCGAGCCCGAGGTCGCGCGCACGCCGCGCACCGGCGTGGCGTTCACCAACCGGCTGCTCGTCGCGATGAACGCCGCCGACGCGCCGCCGCCCGCCTGGCAGGCCGCCGCCGATCGGCCCCGCCACGTCGCCGAGCCGCGCCTGGACCGCTGGGCGGGCGCGGCGCTCGGCGATCCCGCGGCGCTGCGGCTGACGCTGCGCATCACCGGTCCCGACGGGGGCGAGCGCGAGCTGGAGCTGTCGGTCGCCGACCTCGCGGTCGCCCCGCTCGACGTCGTCTACGGCATCCGCGGCGCCGGCGCGAGCGGGCGCTGCGAGCTCGACGAGCGCTTCGTGCGCGCCGCCGAGGCGGCGGTCGGGATCGCCGCTCCCGCCGCCGGCGAGGCCGTGGCGATCGAGCCGCTCGCCGAGCCCGAGCGCGCGCCGTGGCGCGCGCTTGCCGCCGAGCTGCACGGGCTGCTGGCGTCGGCGCGCGCGCTCGCCGCCGCGGATCTCGTCGTCGCCGGCGACGCGGCCGGCGCCGTCGACGAGGTCGAGTGGACGCTGCGCGCCGACGCCGTCCACGAGGCGCTCGCCGCCGCGGTCGTCGAGCTCGAGCTGGCGCTCGCCGGACCGCCCGACTTGGCCGGCGTGCTCGGCGCGGCCGCGCGGCTGGCGGACTTCGGCCTCGGCGACGGGCTCGTGGCGCTCACGGGGCCGCGCGCCGCCGACCCCGCGGCGGCCGCCGCCGACGTCCTGCGCGACGCTCGCGCGCGCCTCGAGCGCGACGACCCGGCGGCCGCTCCGGGCGAGCGGATCGCGGCGCTGCTCGGCGAGGACTTCCGCTCGGCGCCGCTCGTGACGGCCCGCCGGCCCGGCGAGCTGGCCGCGACGCTCGCGCGCAGCGCGCAGCTGCAGGGCGGCGACGAGCTCGCCGCCGCCGGCTGGCTGGCGGGCGTCGGCCGCGTACGGCCCGAGGCCGATCGGCTCGCGCGCGCGCTCGCGCTCGCCGACGCGCTGAGCGGCGGCGGGCCGCGGCTGCGGGTCGCCCAGCTCCCGCACGACCCCGACCCGCAGAGGCGCTGGATCGGTCTGCAGATCGGCTCGCCCGCGCCGGCCGTCGACGCCGCGCTCGTCGTCAGCTCTGCCGACGAGCTCGACCCGGCGCGGCCGCTCGCCGGGCTGGCGGTCGACGAGTGGGCGGACGTCGTCCCGCACGCCGACGAGACGACCGCCGTCGCGCTGCACTTCGACCGCCCGAGCGCGGAGGCGGCGAACTGCGCGCTGCTGGCGGTCCATCCCGGCGATCGCGCGACGTGGGACCTCGAGACGCTCGCGGGCAGCGTGGTCGAGGCCGCGGAGCTCGCGCGCGTGCGCGCCGTCGACCTGCAGTCGCTGCACATGGT
>DATMJM010000080.1:0-9557 GCA_035553935.1 Solirubrobacteraceae bacterium | reverse complement strand
GGCGGCGCGCTGCTGCTGACGCCGGGCTTCCTGAGCGACATCCTCGGCCTCGTCCTGCTGCTGCCGCCGACGCGCGCGCTCGTGCGCAAGGGCCTCGTCGCGCGCTTCGCGGGGCGGCTGGTGGCAACCGCGTCGAGCGGGGCGCAGCACCGCATGGGCCGGATCTTCACCTTCGAGCCCGGCCGCCGCCCGCCGGCCCGCGCCGACGACGACGTCGTCGAGGGCACGGCGCGCGAGGTCCCGCCGCGGCGCGGCGAGCTGCCATGAGCATCAGCGTCGCCGACGAGGCGCCGCGCGCGGGCGAGGACCCGGCGTTCCGCGACGCCGTCACGTTCTCCTTCGGCGACGCGGCGACCAAGCTGTACGGGCTCGCGCGCCTCGGCCTCGGAACGGGCGCGGCGAACGGCTTCGGCGTCATCCACTCCGGCAACGACCTGGTGGACGCGGCGACGGAGACGGCCGCCGCAGCGGATCTGGTCGGCACGTGGGACGAGGTGAGGGCCGCGGGCGTGCGGACCTCGGTGCTCACGCCGCTCGAGGCCTGGAGCGTGTCGTTCGAAGGGGCGCACGGGTCGTTCGACCTGCGCTTCGAGGCGATCTCGGCGCCGGCCGTGCTCGACGCCGGGCAGCCGGTCGCGCGTGCCGGCGGGATGGAGGGCTACGAGCAGCTGTGCCGGGTCAGCGGCAGCGTACGGGTCGGGCGGCGGTCCGTCGACGTGCGCTGCCTCGGGCAGCGGGGGCATCTGTGGGGAGCGCCGGACTGGGGCCGGATCGAGCTCGCGCGCACGGTCTCGGCCTGGATGGGCGATGACCGCGCGGTGTTCGTCACGGCCGTCCGCCCGGCGAAGGCCAAGCACCATGACGAGGAGGCGGTCGCCGGCTTCGTGCTCGACGGCGGCGAGCCGCACGCGGTGTTCGACGCGCGGCTGTCGACGACCTACGACGCCGAGCTGCGCCAGCGCCGCGCCGGACTGGAGCTGTGGATGCAGGAGGAGGGCGGCATGGCACGCCGTGTGGCCGGCGAGGCGGTGTCGGGGACGAGCATGGACCTCGGCGACGTGCGGCTGGACAGTGCGTTCTTCCAGTGGTGGATGGAGGGCCGCCAGGGCGTCGGGCGCTACGACGTGCTGCGGCGGATGGACGGCGGCGGTGGCCGCCGGCGGTGAGCCGAGGAAGGCCGTGATCCGGGCGGTCGTCAGCGACTTCGGCGGCGTGCTGACGTCGCCCCTGAAGGGGTCCTTCCAGGCGTTCGCGGACCGTTCGGGGATGACGATCGAGGCGATGGGCCGGGCCTTCGCGATGCTCCACGAGCGCGAGGGCGCGCACCCGCTGCACGAGCTCGAGTGCGGCCGGATGACGGAGGCCGCGTTCGTCTCGGGCTATCGCCGCGCGCTGTGCGAGGTGGCGGGGCGCGAGGTCGCGCTGGCGGGCTTCGCCGAGCTGCTGGGCGAGCTCGTGGCCAACGAGCCGATGATCGAGCTCATGGCCTCGCTGCGCGACGACGGCTACCGCATGGCGCTGCTGACGAACAACGTGCGCGAGTGGGAGCAGCGCTGGCGCGCGCTGGCGCCGATCGACGAGATCTTCGAGCTCGTCGTCGACAGCGCCTTCGTCGGCGTGCGCAAGCCCGACCCGGCGATCTACGAGCTGACGATCGCGCGGCTCGGCGTGATCGCGTCGCAGTGCCTGTTCGTCGACGACCGCGAGGACAACTGCGAGGGCGCGGCCGCCGTCGGGATGCGGGTGGTGTGCTACGAGGACGCCGCGCAGGCGACGGCAGAGATCCGGGCCGCGCTCGACGACGCGCGCGGCTGAGCTCTAGTTGTCGGAGCCGAGGCGGTCCCAGACGTAGAGCTCGACGCATTCTCCCGCGAGCTCCAGGCAGCGGTCGCGCGACAGGTGCGGCAGGACGGTCTGTAGCGCCTGATCCTCGGCGACGCCGGCGTCGAAGGCCTCCTCGCCGCGGAAGCCCGCCGCGATCTTCAGGGCCTCGCGGCGGTTGTCGCCGAGGCTCGGGAACACGTTGACGAGGAAGTCCCGGTTGGCGATCGGATGGCCGACCTCGAGCGAGGCGTGCCATGCCGCCAGCATCGACAGGTCGTGCTCGTCGAGGTCCTGCACGGCCTTTGCGTAGTGCGACGCCAGCTCGTTGTCAGGGATCTCGTCGACCCATGCGCGCACGAGCTCGCCCAGCAGCTGCCTGCGGGCCTCTCGGCCAACGGACTCCGCGATCACCCGGATCGCGTCCTGCGGTTCGATGAAGCACAGCGGCATTGCGACTCCCTGGCCCGGGGGAAGTAGGACAGCAAGCACCGTACGGGTGGGGTCGGACGGGATTCCTACGTGATCTGGTACAGCGGGCCGTCGCCGCCCTCGGGCGTCGTCAGGCGCCCGCCCTTCGCCGTGATCGCGCCGCACTGCACGCAGTTGGTGTAGTTGACGATGACGTCGACCGGCCCGCTCTTCGGCGCGTCCTCGGGGATCTCGTAGACGGCCGCGGGGCACATCCACGCCCAGGTCTCGGCGATCTCGCGCGGCACGCGCTTCTGGATGCGGATGTGGTTCGGCGCGTCGTCGCGCGTCACGTTGCCGGTGATGTAGACCGACGAGAGCTTGTCGAAGGTGTACTTGCCGTCGGGCTTGGGATAGCCGTCCTTCGTGTCACCGACGAAGACGGGGCGCTCGTCGTTGCGATGCCACTTCCAGCGCCCGCCGGGGAAGCGGCCCTTCGTGAGGATCATGAGGTTGACGAGCGGCCCGCCGCGCAGAAAGCCGCGCTGGAAGGGCTGGCGGGTGTTGCGCACCTCGTAGAGCTCCTCGGCGATCGACGAGTCGTCTACCGCCTGCTCGTAGGAGGACAGGTCGCCGTCGCCGCGCTTGAGCGCGGCGTAGATGGCCTCGCCCGCGAGCTTGCCCGACAGGACGGAGTGGTGCACGCCCTTCAGCGCGACGGTGTCGACCATCCCGGCGGAGTCGCCGGCGAGCAGCGCACCGGGCATCGTGAGCTTCGGCATCGACCACCAGCCGCCCGCCGGCAGCGCCTTGGCGCCCCAGCTGATGCGCTCGCCGCCCTCGAGGATCTCCTTCACGAGCGGGTGCAGCTTGAACTGCTGCAGCAGGTCGTGGGCCGAGGTCGTCGCGTCGGCGTACTCGAGGTCGACGACGAACCCGATCGAGACGAGGTCGTCGCCGCTCTTGGCGTCCTTCATCGGGTACAGCCAGGTGCCGCCGATCTGGCCGTACTTCGGCGACAGCTTCAGCGGCCAGGGGCCGATCGTGTGGATCAGGCGGTCCAACGGCTTGGGGACCTTCCAGACCTCCTTGACGCCGAGCTCCCAGACCTGCGGCTCGCGTCCCTCCGCAAGCTTGAACTCGCGGATCGCCGCTCCGGTCAGATGCCCCCAGCAGCCCTCCGCGAGGACCGTGAACTTCGCCTTGACGTCCGTGCCGGGCTCGAAGTTGCGCAGCTCCTCACCCTCCTTGCCGCGGCCCTTGTCGCCCGAGCGCACCCCGACGACACGTCCCTTCTCGACGATGAGCTGCGCCGCGGCGGTCTCCGTCAGCACGTACGCGCCCGCCTCCTCGGCGATGCGCTGCTGATAGCGCGCCAGCGCCGCGACCGAGACGACCTCGTTGCCGTGGTTGCGAAACGGCGGCGGCGTCGGGATCTTCACCGCCTTCTTCGCCGACGTCATCAGGTAGACGGCCTCCTTGCCGACCTCGCCGTAGGCGAAGCCCTCCTTGCGCCAGTCCTCGCGGCTGAGGTCGGGGAAGAGCTCCTGCAGCGGCCCCGGCCGCATGACCGCGCCCGACAGGTTGTGGCCGCCGCAGGTCTTGGCCTTCTCGATGACCGCGACCGGGACCTCGCCGAGCGACTCGAGCATGTCCTCGTCCTCGGCCAGCAGCTGCAGGAGGCGGTTGGCGGCCGCCAGGCCCGCGGTCCCGCCGCCGACGATCGCGACGCCGACCTCGATCAGCTCGTCCTCGGGATCGAGCCCGTGCTTGATGAACTCCCCCTGCGGATCGACCGGCGGCGGGAACTGCGCCGGTGCCGGCGGTCCTCCGTTCATGCTGGCCACGATGTCAGCCCTTCTTCGCCTTCACTGCCTCGGTGAGCTTGGGCAGGATCTTGTTGAGGTCGCCGACGATGCCGAGGTCGGAGTACTCGAAGATCGGGGCATTGGAGTCCTTGTTGATCGCGACGATGTTCTCCGAGGACTGGAAGCCCACCTTGTGCTGGATCGCGCCGGAGATGCCGGCCGCCAGGTAGAGCTTCGGCGACACCGTCTTGCCGGTCTGCCCGATCTGCGTCGAGTACGGGTACCAGCCCGCGTCGACCACCGCGCGCGTCGCGGCGACCGCCCCGCCGAGCGCGTCGGCGAGCGCCTCGCACAGCTCGAAGCCCTCCGGCTTGCCGAGGCCGCGGCCGCCGGCGACGAGGATGTTCGCGCCCTCGATGTCGACATCGGCGCCGCGCTGCTCGCCTCGCTGCACCATCGTCAGCCTCCTCGCGGCCTCCGACAGCTCGACGGAGACGTCCTCCACCTCCGCGGTCGCATCGCCCGCCGATCCGATCGCGAACGCGTTGAGGCGGCCGATGATGATCCCGCGGTCCTTGTAGCGCGACGTGGAGATCGACGAGTCGCCGTGGATCGGTCGCTCCGCGGTGAGCCTGCCGTCCTCGACGTTGACCTGCGTGACCTCCATCGTCACGCCCGCGTTCAGGCGCGCGGCGAGGCCGGCGCCGATCTCGAAGCCGAGCAGTCCGCCGCCGAAGAGCGCGTAGTCGTGGCCGTTGTCGCCCATGACCTTCGCCATGACGTCGACGACCGGCTGGGCGAGCCCCTCGGGCGTGTCCTTGGCGCGGAAGACCTTCGTCACGCCGTAGTTGCCCAGCGAGGCGGCGAGGTCGTCGGAGACGTCGCCGATCACGACGGCGTGCGCTTCACAGCCCAGCTCGGCCGCGAGCCTCGCGGCCTCCGACACGCCGCCGAGCGAGTTCTTGTTGAAGGCGCCCTCGTAGTGCAGGGCGTAGGCGAGGATCCCGCTCATGCCAGCAGCTTCCTTTCGTCGAGCCAGGCGACGATCCTCTCGACCGTCTCGTTGGTGTCCTCGTCTTCGATGATCTCGCCGGCGGCCTTCTGCGGCGGCGCCTTGAAGTCGCCGCAGACGACCTTCGAGCCGGCCTCTCCGACGCGCTCGGCCTCGATTCCGGCGTCGCCGATGGCGAGGTTGTCCAGCGGCTTCTTCTTGGCGCCCATGATCGCCTTCAGCGACGGGTAGCGCGGCTCGTTGATCGCGTCGCCGACGGAGATTACGGCGGGCAGCTCGATGTCGACGGTGTCGTAGCCGTACTCGGCCTGGCGCTCGCAGCGCAGCGTGCCCGGCCTGACGTCCATCTGGATGACCTGCGTCAGCGACGGCATCTGCAGGTAGTCGGCGACGACGGCGCCGATCGTGTAGCACTCGCCGTCGTCGGACTGCTGGCCGAGGAGGACCAGGTCGGGGCTCTCGCGCTCGAGCACCTTCGCCAGCGCGTAGCCGGTGGCGACGACGTCCGAGCCGGCGAGTGCGTCGTCGGAGAGGTGGACGGAGCGGTCGGCGCCGAGCGAGACGGCCTTGTGCAGCGCCCGGACGGCGGTGTCCGGCCCCATCGTCACGGCGACGATCTCGTCGACCTCCACCTCGCCACCCTCGCGGACCTGCATCGCGGCCTCGATGGCATGCGTGTCATACGGGTTGAGGTTGCGCTCGCCGCTGCGGTCCATGCGCCCGGTCGCCGGGTTGATCCGCTTCTCGACGGCGGCGTCGGGCACCTCCTTCACCAGGACGCAGATCTTCAACTGGAGCCTCCTTGGAAACGGGACATGGGGCCAGGGTAACGGATTGACTGACCAGTCAATCGCTACGCCGCGGGCAGCGGACTACGCCGGTACCGCCCCCCGGATGAAGGACACGATCTCCGCGGTGCTCGCTCCGGGAGTGAAGACCTCCGCCACGCCAAGCCGCTTGAGCTCGGGGATGTCGTCGCTCGGGATCGTGCCGCCGACGGTCACGACGACGTCGTCGATGCCCTGCCCGCGCAGCAGCTCGACGATCCGCGGGACGAGCGTCATGTGCGCGCCAGACAGGATCGAGAGGCCGACGGCGTGCGCGTCCTCCTGGATGACGGTCTCGACGATCTGCTCGGGCGTCTGGTGCAGCCCCGTGTAGATGACCTCCATGCCGGCGTCGCGCAGCGCGCGGGCGATGATCTTGGCTCCGCGGTCGTGCCCGTCGAGGCCGGGCTTGGCCACGACCACGCGGATCTTCTTGCCTGGGGTTGCAGGGTCGGTCATAGGTGCCCGTCGGCGGCCGGATCATATTGGGATGGGTGCGGGCGCGCCGTCCGCACACGAACGCCGGCGGCGGCGGCTACCTGCTCGGCCGCGCCGTCCGACCGGCCGCCCGTGGGCGACAAGCAGCGCCGTCCCCGCTCTCGCCGTGCGCGCAGAAGTGGCGGATCCGCTCGCAGTTGCGCGTCTTCAACGCGTAGCAGGCCCAGACGTAGTCCGTGCCGGGTCCGCCCCTGACGATGCTGCGGCCGCGGCTGGGATACAGCCAGTCGTTGCCGCGACCGCCGTCGAGGACGTCGCGCTGGCGCGTGTTGTTGCCTACGGGATCCCAGTCGCCCCAGTCACGTCGTGCCCGGCGCCGCCGAGCAGCCTGTCGCTGCCGTGGTGGCCGAGCAGCTCGTCGTTGAGCGGCCCGCCGCGCTCCAAGCGCGGCTGCTGGCCGTCGTCGACGACCATCCAGAGGATCCCGCTGATGGCCGGCCAGCGGCGGGTCGGGCGCTGACCCTGCCTGCTGTTCAGGCCGTCATGGTGCGGAACCTCGCCGCCGCCGCCCGCGCTGCGGCGGTTGTTGCCCGGGCCGCAGTGCAAACCTAGCCACAGCCGGACGCGCTGTCCTGCGGTCCTGGACGTTTGTCGGGCTACCTGCGCGCCGCCTCCAGCGCGTCCTTGAGCGCCGCCATGAGGTCCGGCACCGCCTCGGGCTGGTCGTCGCCGCCGGTCGGGACGTCGATCGTCTGGCCCTTGCGCTTCTTGGCGACGATCTTCTGCAGGCGCTTGCGGTAGCGGTCCTCGTACCGCTCGGGCGCCCAGTCGGCACCAAGCGCCTCGATCAGCGCGGCCGCCGCTTCGAGCTCCTTCCGGCTCGGCTTGGTGCTCTTGCCCGACGCGTGCGGCACGTCCCTCGTCGGCCGCACCTCGTCGTGGAAGCGCATCGTCGTCAGCGCGAGCGCGCCGTCGCGCGCGCGGACGATCGCGAGGTACTCCTTGGCGCGCATGACGAACTGGCCGAGTGCCGCGCGGTCGGTCTGCTCCATGACGCCGAGCAGCAACCGGTAGGCGCGCGCGGCACCCTCGTCCTCGCCCGCCGGCACGAGCCAGTACGGATGATCGAAGTAGATCGGGTTGACGTCGGCGAGGTCGACGAACTGGTCGATGTCGATCGTGCGCGTCTTGCGCGGCTCGACGGCCTCGAGGTCCTCGTCGCTGATCATCACGGCCTTGCCGCCGTCGAGCTCGTAGCTGCGGGTGATCGCCTCGTAGGGCACCTCCTTGTCCTCCTCCGAGCACCAGCGCTGCGTCTCGACGGGGGCCTTGTCCTCGTCGTGCAGCTGGCGGAAGTGCAGGTCGAGGTCGCGCACGGCGCTGACGATCTGCACCGGTACGTTGACGAGGCCGAAGCTCAGCGACCCGGTCCACAGCGCGCGCGCCACCGCGTCAGCCGTTCCCCGCGAGGCTGGCCTCGAGCGCGGCCATGAGGTCGTCGGGGTCCTGCGCCTGGGTGCGCCTGGGCAGCTCGTCGAGCTTGCCCTTCGCCTTGGCCTGGATGTACTCCAGCAGCCGCTCGCGGTAGGTGTCCTCGAACTTCGTCGCATCGAACGTCGCGTGCAGCGACTCGAGCAGCTGCCCGGCCATGTCGAGCTCGCGCTTGCTCGGCTTGCGCGACGGCGACGGGATCTCGAGGTCCTTCGCCGGCACGAGCTCGTCGTGGAAGCGCATCGTGTGCATCGCCAGCACGTCGCCGAGCGCGCGCACGGCGACGAGGTACTCGCGGTTGTGGAGGACCCACCGGGCGATCCCCGCGCGGTCGGTCTTGTCGAGCGCGTCGTGCAGGAGGCGGTAGGCCTCCTTGCCCTTGTCCTGGCTTCCGAGGTAGTACGTCTTGACGAACATGACCGGGTCGATCTGCGCAGCGCGGACGAACTCCTCGAGTTCGATCAGCCGCGAGCGCTCGCCGGCCGCTGCCTTCACCTCGTCGTCGTCGAGCACGACGAACTTGCCCTCGGAGACCTCGTAGCCCTTGACGATCTCCTTGTAGGGCACCTCCTTGCCGTCCTTGGAGCAGATCCGCCTGTGCTCGATCCGCGCGCCGTCGTCGACGTGCACCTCGTGGAAGTGCACGCTGCGGTCCTCGGTCGCCGAGTGCACCTTGATCGGCACGAAGACGCCGGCGAAGGCGATCGTGCCGTTCCAGATCGAGCGTAGCGCCATGGAACACGGGCTACCCGCTGGGCCGCGGTCGTCCGCAGCGACCTGCGCCCGGCGTCAGAAGACCGGCGTCTCGGTGTACGTCCCGAAGACGTCCTGCAGCGCGCGCACGATCTCGCCCTCGCTGGCGTGGGCGCGGGCGCAGGCCAGCAGCGCGGGCATGAGGTTGGCGCTCGCGCGTGCCGCGTCCGCGCGCAGGTCGGCGAGCGTGCGCTCGACCGCGGCGGCGTCGCGGCGGCCGCGCACCGCCTCCAGCCGGCCGCGCTGCTTGCGCTCGAGCTCGGGATCGATGCGCAGGATCGGGATCTCCTCGTCGCCGGCGTCGACGTAGTCGTTGACGCCGACGAGGATCCGCTCGCCGTCGTCGTACTCGCACTGCAGCCGGAACGCCGCGTCGGCGATCTCGCGCTGCGGGAAGTTCTGCTTGACGGCCTCGACCATCCCGCCGAGCTCGTCGATGCGGCTGAAGTAGTCGTATGCCTCGCGCTCGAGCCGGTCGGTCAGCGCCTCGACGAAGTACGCGCCGCCGAGCGGGTCGATCGTGTTCGTCACACCCGTCTCGTGGGCGATGATCTGCTGCGTGCGCAGCGCGATCCGGGCGGCCTCCTCGGTCGGCAGCGCGAGCGCCTCGTCGTAGGAGTTGGTGTGCAGCGACTGCGTGCCGCCGAGCACGCCGGCGAGCGCCTCGATCGCCGTGCGGACGATGTTGTTCAGCGGCTGCTGCGCGGTGAGGCTGACGCCGGCCGTCTGCGTGTGAAAGCGCATCCGCCACGAGCGCGGGTCGGTCGCGCCGAAGGTCTCGCGCAGCTCGCGCGCCCAGATCCGCCGCGCGGCGCGGTACTTGGCGATCTCCTCGAAGAAGTCGATCTGCGCGTTGAAGAAGAAGCTCAGCCGCGGCGCGAAGTCGTCGACGTCCAGCCCGCGCTCGACGGCCTGCTCGACGTAGGTCAGCCCGTCCTTCAGCGTGAACGCGAGCTCCTGCGCGGCGGTCGAGCCGGCCTCGCGGATGTGGTAGCC
>DATMJM010000079.1:0-2750 GCA_035553935.1 Solirubrobacteraceae bacterium | reverse complement strand
GTCCGGGGCTGCGCCCGTGCACGCCGTCGGGCGTCATGCACCTGCTCGACGAGGCGGGCGCCGAGCTCGAGGGCGCCGAGGCGGTCGTGATCGGCCGCTCGAACCTCTTCGGCAAGCCGATGGCCCAGCTGCTGCTGGGCGCCAACGCTACGGTCACGACGTGCCACTCGCGCACGCGCGACCTCGCCGCCGTCTGCCGCCGCGCGGACGTGCTGATCGCCGCCGTCGGCCGCGCGCAGATCGTCAAGGCCGACTGGGTCAAGCCGGGCGCCACGGTCATCGACGTCGGCATGAACCGGCTCGACGGCAGGCTCGTCGGCGACGTCGACTTCGAGGCCGTCGAGGAGGTCGCCGCCGTACTCACGCCGGTGCCGGGCGGTGTCGGCCCGATGACGATCGCGTTCCTGCTCCGCAACACGCTCCAGGCGGCGCGGATGCAGCGGGGCGCAAGCCGGTGGTGATCGACATGGGACGGCTGCGCAGCGGTGAGATCGTCGCCGGGCTCGGGGCCGCGGGGCTGTCGGTCGTGATGTTCCTGGACTGGTTCGGCGGCCGCTCGGCGTGGGAGACGATGACCGTCGGCCGCGTCCTGCTCGTCCTGACGATCGCGCTCGCGCTCACGCTCGTCGTCTTCACGCTGCGGCGGCGGGCCGTCTCGATGGCGATCTCGGCGGCGACGATCACGATCGGCGTCGGCGCGCCGACGCTGCTGCTCGTGCTCTACCGCGTCGGCATCGACGAGCCCGGCCGCAACGGGCTCGTGAGCATCGACGCCGGCGCCTATGCAGGGCTCGCGCTGCTGCTTGCGACGCTCGCGGGCGCGTGGCGCACGATCGCCGACGAGCGCACCCAGACGCCGGAGTCCCTCCGCCAGGCCGAGCGGGTGCTCG
The DNA here is from genome assembly GCA_035553935.1 of Solirubrobacteraceae bacterium. Classification (GTDB taxonomy): domain Bacteria; phylum Actinomycetota; class Thermoleophilia; order Solirubrobacterales; family Solirubrobacteraceae; genus CADCVQ01. The sequence goes on along the minus strand of DATMJM010000079.1, from coordinate 1,860 downwards.
CGGTGCGCGGCGCGCCGCGGCCGGCGCCGCCCCGGCGCGACGCCGGTCCCGACGGCCCCGAGCGCGGCGCCTCCTAGAATCGTCGCCGATGATCGATCGCGAACAGGTGCTGCACGTCGCGCGCCTCGCCCGCCTGGAGCTGACCGAGGACGAGGTCGGCCGGATGAGCGACGAGCTGTCGGCCGTCCTGGGCCACATCGAGAAGATCGACGAGCTCGATCTCGACGGGGTGCCGCCGACGACGCACGTCGTCGAGGTCTCCAACGCGCTGCGGCCCGACGAGGTGCAGCCGTCGCTGCCGCGCGAGGTCGCGCTGGCGAGCGCGCCGGCCGTGGCCGGCGGCGGCTTCCTCGTCCCGAGCCCGCAGGCCGACGCCGACCCCTCGTGAGCGCCACCGACGTCACGCTGCTGAGCGCCGCGGCGGCGGCCGACGCCGTCGAGCGGGGCGAGCTGAGCGCCGACGAGCTGTTCGAGGCCTACCGCGCCGCCGCCGCCGGCGACGAGCTGAACGCCTACCTGTGGGTCGCCGAGGACGCGCCCGCCGCGCCCGCGCCCGGCGCTCCGCTGGCCGGGGTGCCGCTCGCCGTCAAGGACCTCTTCTGCACCGAGGGCGTGCCGAGCCAGGCGGGATCGAAGATCCTCGAGGGCTACCGCCCGCCGTACACGGCGTCCGTCGTCGCGCGGCTTGCCGCCGCCGGCGCGCCCTTGCTGGGCAAGACCAACCAGGACGAGTTCGCGATGGGCTCGTCGAACGAGAACTCCGCCTTCGGCCCCGTCCTGAACCCGTGGGATCGGACGCGCGTGCCGGGCGGCTCGAGCGGCGGCAGCGCGGCCGCGGTCGCCGCCGGCTCGGCGCCCTGGGCGCTGGGCACCGACACGGGCGGGTCGATCCGCCAGCCGGCTGCGCTGTGCGGGATCGTCGGCCTCAAGCCGACGTACGGCACCGTCAGCCGCTACGGGATGATCGCGTTCGCCTCCTCGCTGGACCAAGCGGGCCCGCTCACGCGCGACGTGACGGACGCGGCGCTGCTGCTGCGCCACATGGTCGCTCAGGACCGGCGCGACTCGACGTCGATCGGCCTCCCGGGAGAGATCGAGCTGCCGCGCTCGGAGTCGCTTCGGGGGATCCGCCTCGGCGTGCCGGAGGAGCTGTCGCGCGCGGACGTCGGCATCGATCCCGGCGTGCTCGAGACGTTCAACGCCACGCTGCGGCTCGCCGAGTCGCTCGGCGCGACGATCGAGACCTGCCATCTGCCGCACGCGCCGCACGCGCTCAGCGCCTACTACGTGCTCGCGCCGGCCGAGGCGTCGTCGAACCTCGCCCGCTACGACGGCGTCCGCTACGGCCTTCGGGTGCAGGACGGCGGGCTCGTCGGGATGTACACGAAGACCCGCAGCCAGGGCTTCGGCAGGGAGGTCAAGCGGCGCATCATGCTCGGCACGTACTCGCTGTCGAGCGGCTACTACGACGCGTACTACGGGCGCGCGCAGCGCGTGCGCACGAAGATCGCCGACGACTTCCGGACGGCGTTCGGCGACTTCGACTTCGTCGTGACGCCGACGGCCCCCTCGGTCGCGTTCGAGTTCGGCGCCAAGACCGCCGATCCCCTGGCGATGTACCTCAACGACTACTGCACCGTGCCGATGTCGCTTGCGGGGATCCCCGCGATCTCGATTCCCAACGGGTTGAGCGACGGCCTGCCGACGGGCTTTCAGCTCTGCGGGCCGGCGTTCAGCGAGAACCGAATCCTCGACGCGGCGTACGCGCTCGAGCAGGCGATCGCCTTCGACGCCTCCGGAGGGCGGGTATGACGGAGTCTGAGTTCGAGCCCGTCATCGGCCTGGAGATCCACGTCCAGC
>DATMJM010000078.1:0-21918 GCA_035553935.1 Solirubrobacteraceae bacterium | reverse complement strand
GCCTGGGTCAGTCGATCGGCACGCGCGCGTCGCACGGCTGCATCCGGATGCACGTCCCCGACGTCATCGAGCTGTTCGGCCGCGTCCCGCTCGGCACGCCGGTGCTGATCGCCTGACCGGGGGCGACCTTGGCTTGACCGCGCGTTTCGCGGAAAGCTGAATCGCCTCGCGCGCCTGTGGGTCGAACCTCTCGACGCATCCGCTGTCGCGAAATGCGCCATCCAGTCCCCCGCAGAGAAGGGATCCGCTGATGCCAAGGCCGCGATCGTCCTATTGGCCGGAACGGACTCCCATGCCGACCTGGGACGGGCCACCAACGCGCTGACGACCGTCCAGGAGTTCGCCGAGGCCGGCGACGAATCGACGCTCATCTTCGACGGCGCCGGGGTTCTCTGGGCCGCGGAGATGCTCGAGGACGACAATCAGCTCCACGGCGCGTTGGAGAAGGTCCGCGCCCATGTCGCCGGCGCCTGTCACTTCTGCGCCGGCGCGTTCGGCGTCCGCGACCTGCTCGAGCAGCAGCAGTTCCCGCTGTTGCGCGACCACAAGGGCCATCCCAGTCTCCGCGGTCTCGTCGCCGACGGATATGAGGTGATCACCTTATGAGCGAGCCCCACCGTGGCCGCGGTGCTGTGCGCGGTGAACTCGGTGCTCCGCGCCGCTCGTCCTCGATCATGAAGGGCGCGTCCTGACGATCGGCGAACAGCGTCGAGTCGGCGCTTTCAATACGACCGGCGGGCCGAGTCGCGGTCCGTGCAAGCGGTTGTTGCGGCGCGTGGCGCTCGGCGGCGGTGCGCTCGTGGACGTCAGGCTCGTCGTAGCGGTGGGGTGCGTGTCGCCTACGCCGATCGGGTCCCGCCGGGCACGACGATCGGCGGCCTCGACCTCGGTGGCCGCTCGCCCCAGGACATCGCTCGTGCGTTGTGCTCGACCTCCGCGCATAATCGGACGTTGACGCTGACCGTCGCCACGCGACGCTTCGTCCTCGGCGCCCGGCGGCTCGGCTACCGCTGCGACGCGGCTGCGAGCGCGGCGCGCGCGCGTCGTGCCGGGCGCGGGGTCCGCTCAACGGTCTGTGGTCGACGGTCGCGGGCCTGGTGCGGTCGCGGCGGCTCGAACCGGTCGCGCGCGTCGATCGCGGCCTGCTGTCCGAGCGGGTCGCCGCGATCGCCGGCGAGGTGGATCGCGACCCCAGGCCCGGTGAGGTCGTCGCCGCCGCGGACGCCCCGGGAGGTGTGCACGTGATCGCGCCGCGCGCGGAGCGCAAGCTCGACCGTGGCCCCGCGGCGGCGAGGATCCGTGCCGCGCCGCTCGACCGGCGTGCGGACTCCGTCGCGCTTGCGGTGTCGACGCAGCCGTCGCCGACGCCGGAGCAGATGCGCGCGGTCGCGCGCCGCACGCGCGCGTACCTGCGCACACCCGCTGCGGCTGAAGGCCGCCAGCAGGACGCGCGCGCTGAGCAAGCGCCGGATCGCCGGGATCCTGGCACTCGAGTCCGTTGCGCGCGGCGCCCGCGGCTTGCGCCTGGGCGTCGACCGGTCCGCGCGCGCGGTTCGTCGCCTCGCTCGCCGGCGACCTCGACCGCGCCGCCGACATCGCCGTTGCCGAGAGCCGGTCGGGGCGCCGGCTGCAGCGCGCGGCGGCGGTGCGGCGATCGCCGACGCCGTGCGCACCGGCAGCCGTACGGTGACGCTCGCCTTCACGCGACCCCATGCGCGGCTCACGACGGCCGCCGCCCGCAACGTCACGTCGCTGCTGGGAGGCCTCACGACGCGCTACGCGTGCTGCCAACCGCGCGTGACCAACATCCGGTTGCTCGCCGAGAAGGTGGACGGCACGGTCGTGCTGCCGGTGAACGGTTCTCACTCGACGAGACCGGCGGCGAGCGCACGCGCGCCGCCGGCTATGTCCCGGCGCCGTTCATCGCCGACGGCAAGATCATCGACTCGGTCGGCGGCGGCGTCTCGCAGTTCGCCACGACGCTCTACAACGCCGCGTACCTCGCGGGCCTGCAGATCGACTCGACATCGGCTGCACAGCTCTACATCGGCCGCGATCCGCCCGGCCGCGAGGCGACGTTGAGATTTCCCGCCATCGACATGGCGTGGACGAACGACACGACCGCACCGGTGCTGATCCGCGCCGCGACCGACGGGACCTCGGTCGTGGCGAGCATCTACGGGACCGACCACGGACGGCGCGTGCGCGCGCAGACCGGTGAGCGCAGGCCCGTCAGCGGCGGCGCCTTCCAGATCACCGTCACGCGCGTCATCCGCTACCGCGACGAAGCTAGCGAGCGCCAGCCGTCACCACCCGCTACGACCAGCCGCCGCCACCGCAATAGCAGGCGCACTGCAGGATCGGAAGCGGTCCTCTCAGCGGATCACCGAGACGCGGCGGCTTCAGCCGCGCGCGGCGAACAGCTGTAGCTCGGGCAACGGGTCGATCGCCGTGCCGCGCTGCCAGCCCGGCGCCGTCCAGGACTCATAATGCAGATGACAAGCCGACGCACGCCCCGAACGACCGACGCGCCCGATCGGCTGCCCTGCAGCCACGCGCTCCCCGCGCGCGACCACGGCCCGCTCGAGCATGTGCATGTAGGCCTGGCTAGTCCCGTCGTCGGCGGTGATCACCACATAGTTGCCGGCTCGCGACTGCGCGGTCGCGACGCTGACCCCGCCGCTGCGCGCCGCGACGATCGGCGTCGAGCAGCGCGCGAGGACGTCCTGGCCGCCGTGCCCTCGCTCGCCGCCGAACGTGTTGACCTCGGTGCCGAAGTCATAGCTGCCGCGCACGGGAAAGACGCCCTCCCCGGGCGGCACCGCAAGCGGGACGAGCGGCGCGGGCGGTGCTGTGACGCGCAGACGCCGCGAGGCCCGCGAGCGGCCTGTCGTCCGACTCGTCACCCGCACCGGACCGCTGCTCGCATCGGCCGGCACGCGCACGACGAGGCGATGCGGACTGCGCTTGTCGGGGCGCACGATGCGATCGTCAGCGCGACCGGCGCGCCCCAGGAAAGCCACGCTGTCAGCCTGCGCCAGCCGCTCCCCGCGAACACGCAGCAACTGCCCTCGCGCGCAGCGCGACCGCTCGCCCGAGACGCACTCAAGCGCCCTCACCACCGGCCGCTCGTCGTACCGCGCCCCGCCGCTGTGATTGGCATGGGCACCGGCCGTGGCGGCCGGGCCAACGACCAGACATGCGAGCACGATCAGCAAACGACGGTTCGACGACGACCCCAGCATCAGCACCTCTCTGGTCGTGCCTACGGGGTGAGCTGACGGCTCGCGCGCGACGCCTCGCGCTACAGCTCCTCACAACGAGCTGATTCGCCCCAACAACCTGGTTCCCCCGCTCCGGACCGGCGGTGCGACCCGGATTCGGCATCTGACAGCGCGCGCGGCACCATACACACCACGGCGGATGAGCGCCCCCAGGCCGTCGGCGCAGCGCAAGCCGACGGACGCGCCCGTGCGCGATGCTGGCTTCGCGTCTTCCCCCATCTGTTGAATCGTTGGCAGCCCGGACAGGGTCCAACTGCGCGTAAGTCCCCCGCCTGGGTGTCCTCCTCGCCCTTGCAGCCGGCGGCCGACAGGCCGCCGGCTGCGGCGGGGCGATCGGAAGCGTCGCGCGAGGGATCATCCTGGCGACGCGGCGATGCAGCGAAGCGAGCTGCCCATCAGCAGCGAGGGGTGGCACAGCCGACTTCTCCCGCCACAGCGTGCCGCTCGCGGAGCTCGTGTCCGCTGCCCCCGGGGCGCGACGGCATCGCGCCGATCGACGAGCCGCGGCTCGTTTCCACGGCGAGTGCCGGGGGCGGGCGCGCGGGCGCGCGGACGCTGCGCTTCGGAACGACCGCCAACCTGCGCAACTCCGATCTGCAGGGGCGCCGCTGCTGTCGTGGTCACGTTGGCGACCGTGCCGCCTACAGAGGCCGCCTGTCGCCCGGCCTAGGCGAGCCTCGCCGCCTCGCGGTGAACCATGTCGTGTCACCGCCGGTCCAACGACCCTGACCGCTGTGCGGGGCGGCCTTCGCTTTGCCTCGTCCGTCGCTGTCGTCAGCGCCTTCGTGCTCGTCGTCGACGTGGTAGTGACGCTGGCCTGGCAGGAGCCGATCGGCGCGCTGGTGGCGAGCCGCCATCAGCACCGCCTGGCGGCTGAGCCGGCGACGCTGGGGCATATCGTCCTGCCGACGTCGGGCGCCGGTACGTCTTCGCACGGGGAACCGACGCCGAGACGCTGCGCTCGGGGCCCGGGGCATCACCCGTCTACGGCGCTGCCGGGGGACGGCACGAACGTCGGCATCGCCGGACACCGCACCACCTATGGCGCCCCCTTCCGCGCAAATCGACCGGCTGGAGCGCGGGGATCCGGTGGTCGTGGACGTGCCGTATGGACGCTTCGTATACCGGGTCCAGCGGACACGCGTCGTCCGGCCCACCGACACGTGGATCGTGCGCCGGACGACGCACGAGAGGCTGGTGCTGACCGCATGCCACCCGCTCTACAGCGCGCGTCAGCGCATCGTCGTGTTCGCGACGCTCGTCCTAAGGTCGGGCCGCCCGACGTCGATCTCACCCGCGTCCCGGCGCTCGAGCGACAGCACCAGCGCGGCGACGAGCGCCAGCGACACCAGCACGACGAGCAGCCAGTAGAGAACCCTGCGCAGGCGTCGCGTCCGCATGCCACACCGACCCCCGCCACGGCGAGGATTCGCGCACAACCACACACGGACGCGAAGAGGTCGATCCACGAACCTCACGCGAGTCGGCAGGGAAGCGGACAGATCATCGCCTCAGCTGCGCACCACGCGGACCGTAGACCCCACGCGACGATCAGCGGCGACCGCGCGCGGTCTTCGGGGGCCGATCGCTCTCCTCCTTGCGTAGCCGCCGGACCACCGCTTCGCCGACATTGGACGACGGCGGCGCGGGAAGGTCGCGCAGGCCGCGAACGACCGCCACCATCGTTCGCAGCATCCGCCGGCACTCGGCGCACCGCGACGTATGTTCGTCGAGCCGCTGGCGCTGACGCCGGCTCACGTCGTCATCGACGTAGGCGGACATGTTCCGGCGCGCCCAGCGATGCTGTGACATGAACCCGACGGCCTTGCGAGGTGCTCGCATCTTCATGGTCTTCCGATACTCAGACCCCACCGGCCGCTCCCGCGATTCAGCGCATCGCGGAGCCAATCGGCTGCGGCCGGGCGAGGCGCCGCATGCGCCTCACCCGTCATCCGTTCGCGCGGCTGATGAGGCCTCGGCGCCGCGACGCTCGAGCGCCGCGGCGAAACGCGCCGGGTGTCTCACGTTGAACACATTGACTTTGATCGCAGCCGTCGCGATCCGATTCGCACTGGGTCTGGACGATGACCAGCCAGGGGCACAGCACACCGCCGCGAACCGTTACGTCCGGCCTCGCGGTCATATCCGTAGATGCCCTCATGAGGCCGCTTCCGTTCGCGCGCTGGTCGCCGTGGCCGTGCCAGCCGCGCTCGCGCCGGCGCTCGCCACCGGCAGTCACGGTGACGACCGCCGGCAGCGAGCGGCACAGGGGCGCCCGACCGACTGCAGGTCTCGACCGACGGCTGGAAGACCGACTTCGCGGACCACAGCATGCCCGTCAGCGAGTTCGTCTCCGGCGGCCCCCGGCAAGGACGGCGGGCGAGATGCTCATCGCACTGCCGGACCAGACGCTGAGCGCGGGACTTCGAGCGCAAGCCGGATGTGATCACCCACGTGGAGCGCCGCCCGATCATCGTGCTCTTCAGGCCTGCAGTTGCCTCTGGGCTCGGCGGCAGCAAGATCACCGATTCACGCCCCGTGGGGGTCGGGTCTCTGACGCACTGTTGGACACCGTTGGGAGGTCAGGAGATCGCCCTCGATCCGCGGGCAGGGGCCGCCGCGACGACACGCGCGCCGGATCCGTCTCGGCCGTCACCGGCCCCGCGGTCAGCGGTCCGCTGGAGGGCCGGCGGCTGCGGCCGATGACGCACGACGCGCAGTTGTGGTTCGCGGTGGCGGCGTTCCTGCCCGACGTTGAGATCGTGCTCCCGTCGTGATCGCCACCATCGTGGTCGGCATCGACCCGACCATCTCGATCGGCCCGCTGGAGCTTGCCTGGCACGGCATCTTCATCGCCATCGGGCTCATGGTCGGGCTGCTGCTCGCGCGTCGCGGCGCAGCCCGCGACGGCCTGGATCCGGACGCCATCGGGGTGCTCGTCCTCGCGGCGACGATCACGGGAATCGTCGGCGCGCGCGCCGTGTACCTGATCGAGCACGGAGCGATCGTGAACCCCGACGAGTGGCTGGGGACCAACGGGTACTCGTTCTACGGGGCGCTCATCTCGGGCCTGGCGGCACTGCTCGTGACATTGCGCCGCAAGGGCTGGAGCCTGGCGTACCTCGATCGCCTGGCGCTCGCCTTTCCCGCCGCCATGGCTGTCGGCCGGCTGGGCGACGTCATCAACGGGGAGCACTACGGCCCGCCGACGCAGCTGCCGTGGGGTGTCCGGTACACCCATCCCGAGGCGCTGACGCCCGATCCGGCCGTCGCCTACCACGCCGGCGGCCTGTACGAGGTCGCGCTCGCGCTCGCGATCGTGCTCGTCCTGTGGCCGTTGCGCCCGCGCCTGCACCGGCGCCTGCAGGTGCTGTGGACGGTGGTCGGCCTCTACGCCGCTGGTCGCCTGGCGATGTTCGCCTGGCGGCTGGACAGCCCGTCGGTCGCCCTCGGCCTCGACTCCTCGCAGCTCATCAGCGTCGGCTTGCTGCTCGCCGCGGCCGCCGGATTCCTATCGGCCGGCAGGCCAACGCCGCGATCCAGTGTTCGCCGTCCCGCTTCGGGCTGACCGCACAGGCCGTATAGCCGTCCCGGCCGGTCCGCGACGAGCGCACACCGCCGGACGGTCGTCGAGCAGCACAGATCGTCCGAGAGGCCGACGCCGCCGAGCGGCGTGATCTTCGGACGAACACGAGCTGCTCGGCGCGCGCGAAGCCTCGTCCGACGCATCGCGGCGGATGGACCGCACTGCATCACGGTCGACCACGCCCTCGTGCAGGCGCGTGCCCACGAAGCCGAAAGGCCTCCCACTGGTCGCAGGTCAGCTCGTAGTCGAGCACGCCGCCGACGTATCGGGAGCGCTGTCGACCGCCCAGCGCTTTCCGGCGCCCGCCGGCCGCGCGGCGGCGGCTCGGCTCCTGGTCTTCCTCGCCGCCACTGCCGTGAGCAGCGCAAACACACTTCTCACCGCAATGACCTTCCGGGCCTTGACCGAGCAGCTGACGTCGATCCAGCAGCGGCGCATCGCTGGTGTCCGGCATGAGCATCCCTGTCGTGCGCGGAGACTGTTTCTGCCGCGGCCCGCAACCGCAGCAGACGCGTAGGCCGCCGCCGCGCCGAAGGGTTCAGCACGCGCCGGCGGTCGTGAACCGATCGCCGCATCGGGTGGGTCTGACCGTCTGGTGCGATCACAACTCTCAAGGCTCTTGAGCCGCTCGGCGCGCCCGCGCGTCCTGCCACTCGACGGCCCGTCGCTCAGCGTGGCGCTCACCCCGCAGGGCTCCGACGTGATCGTTTACTTCTGGGGTCCCGGGTGCGTCGACTGTCGCGCGCTCGCGCCGAGCATCGAACGGCTCGCCGACGAGCAACCCGATATCACGGTCGTCGCGCTGGATGTCAAGCGCTCGTCGAGAAGCGCCGCCGACTACGGGGTCGAGCAGCTCCCGACGGTCATCCGCTTCCGCGACGCCGAGCCCGTCGCTGTCGCCGTGGGCGCGCTGCCCTACGATGTTCTGGTCGACCATCTCGGTCTTCCGCGGGCGTCAGGGCGACCCCGCCGGCCGCCGGGTAACACGGTGTGATTCGCGCGCGAGCGTCGGCAGTAGGATCCGTGAGCCCCTACCGGCGACCGGCCGCGCCCGCGGCGGCGCGAGGGGTAGCGTTGCCGATCATGCACGGCAAGCTTCGCCCCTCCGGGCGAGCCGGGCGCACGGTTCACCAGGGCGACGAAGATAGCCCTCTTGTCAAGCGTGCCCGTGCGGGCGATCGGGCGGCGTTTGAGGAGCTTGTGCGCCGCCACGCCGATCGGGTCTACGCCGTTGTGATCCGCTTCGGCGCGCCGGGCGGCGAGGCCGAGGAGATCGTGCAGGAAACGTTCGTGCGCGCGTGGCGCGCGATCGGCCGCTTCAAGGGCGAGTCGCAGTTCTTCACCTGGCTGTACCGGATCGCGATAAACGAGACCAAGCGGCACATGAGCCGCCGCAGCGCCCGGCTCGAGCACGTGACATCCGACGAGTCGCCGCTGGCCGCGGTCGACGACCCGGCACCGTCGCCCCAGCAGCGTGCCGAGCATCGGGACCTGCACGCGGCGCTGGAGCGCGCGGTGCGTGCGCTGCCGATGGACTACCGCGTACCGCTCGTGCTGCGCGACATCGAGGGCCTCTCGACGGCGCAGGCGGCCGCCGTGATGGCGCTCGGCGAGGCAGCGTTCAAGAGTCGCCTGCATCGTGCGCGTCTTGCCGTCCGCGAGGCGATGGAGGACTATCTCGACGTGGAGGACACAACGTGAACGGCGGGCCGATCAAGCGCTGGATGTTCATGCGCCAGCACCACTGGACGGCCGCGCGGCTGTCGGAGTACCTCGACGGTGAGCTGTCCGATCGCGACCGCGCCCGCGTCGAGCAGCACACCGGGATGTGTCCCGCGTGCTCGCGCGTGCTCGCGACGCTGCGCCGCACGCTGCGCGAGCTGATGGGCCTGCACGACGAGCCGCTGCCGAGCGTCGCCGACGGCGTCATCGAGCGCCTGCGACGCAGCTGGTGACGCGCGGCAAGCGGCGCTCAGCCCCCGGCGGGTGGCGCTGCGGGCGCAGCAGCTTCGCGGAGGCGGCGTTGGCCCGGTGCGGACCGTTCGCCTGCAGCGATCTCAGGAACGAGCGGCTGCCGGCCAGCACGCCTCCGAGCGTTCGCCCAGCTCGATCACGTGCGAGATCGGCAACGCGCCGTTGATCGCCCCGGCCTGCGAACCCACGCGATCAGCTCCGCCGTCACGCGGCGCTCGAGCAGCGCCTGCAGCATCCAGTCTGCATCGCGCCAGTGCTCGCGCCACCGGACGGACGAACGCGCTGACGGACCGGACGGCCTGCCGCTGACGTCCGAGTGGCCTGCACGGAATCCTCTCGCGTTCTCACTCGGTCTACACGACATGCTCGAACTCACCGTCCTGGCGCTCATCAATCAGCTCGCGAACGTGGGCTTCGGCCCGCTCGTCGCGACCGGGGTCATGGCCGCCGATCCGTCGAGCGTCCGCGCGCTGGTGACCGACACGGCCACCGAGGACCGCGTCATCGCCCGCGTGCCGGCGCTCGCACGGCCCGGAGTGCAGCTCCTCCCGACCCGCTCCCTGCGGCTCGTCGAAGTAGACATTCGCATTCGCGGCCGCGATGCGGTGCGGCTGACATGGACCCTCACGCCCCGGCGCGGCACGACCGAGGTCGACGCTGCGCATGGCGTCTTGATGGGGTCCAGCCGCGGCCGTTCCGGGACCAGCGTCGCGGGTGCTCCTCCTCGTCGCGCTTTGCGGGAGCGGGCGCGCGGCGATCGTGTCGGACCGCCGGTGTGGCGGTAACGGACTCGCCGCGACCCGTACCGCGGCGAGCGCGAGCCGCGACCTGACGCTCTCGCGGCGTAGCCGGCCGGCGGCGCGACGTAGCCGACTCGCCGCAAGGCGGCGGGGCGGCGGAGCCCACCCGCAGCCGCCGCTCTCGCGACACTGGGCCGGGAACCTCGGCCGGGAAGTCAATCGAACCTGTGTCCACCCGCGCGCGCGGCCCGCTCAACGAACGTCCGGTGCGGTGGCCCGCGCTCCATGCAGCAGGCGCCCGTGCCGATCCGGGGCTGGCCGGCCGCTCGTGCGTGCCCGGTGCCCGTCCGCCGCCACGAGAGGAGCCACCGTTCCCGAACGTCGTCAGAGGACGCCCGCGCCGTCTCCGGTGCGGACATCAGGCATGTGGCTGTACGCCGGCGGCGAGCGCCTGCTGCTGCGCGGCGTCACGTACGGCACGTTCGACGCGGCGCACGACGGCGCGGTGCCGCCGCCCGACCAGGTCCTAGCCGACTTCGCGCAGATGGCGGGGGCCGGCATCAACTGCCTGCGCACCTACACGCTTCCACCGGCCTGGCTGCTGGACCTCGCCCTCGCGGCCGGCCTGCGGGTCATGGTCGGCCTCGCGTGGGAGCAGCACGTGGCGTTTCTCGACGAGCCGGGCCGGCCCGCGGCGATCGAGACGCGCATGCGCGAAGAGGTGCGCGCCTGCGCCGGCCACCCGGCGCTGCTGTGTTACGCGATCGGCAACGAGATCCCGACCTCGATCGTGCGCTGGCACGGCGCCCCGTCGATCGAGCGCTTCCTCGCGCGTCTCTGCGAGGCGGTGCGCGAGGAGGACCCCGGCGCGCTCGTCACCTACGTGAACTACCCGAGCACGGAGTACCTCGACCTGCCCTTCCTGGATCTCGTCTGCTTCAACGTGTTCCTCGAGGAGCAGGAGCCGTTCGAGGACTACCTCGCGCGCCTGCAGAACCTCGCCGGCAACCGCCCGCTCGTCCTCACCGAGATCGGCCTGGACAGTTCGCGCCACGGGGAGGAGCGTCAGGCGCGGGTCCTGTGCCGCCAGCTGCAGACGACGTACGAGCTCGGCGCCGCCGGTGCGTTCGTCTTCGCCTGGACGGACGAGTGGCATCGCGGGGAGCACGAGATCCTCGACTGGGACTTCGGCCTCGTCGACCGCGACCGGCGCCCGAAGCTCGCGCTCGACGCCGTCCGCCGAGTCTTCGCCGAGCCGGTCGCCCCACCCGCCGCCGGCTGGCCGCGCGCATCAGTCGTCGTCTGCTCGTTCAACGGCGCGCGCTGGATCGCCGAGAGCCTCACCGCGCTCTCCGCGCAGGAGTATCCGGACTACGAGGTGATCGTCGTCGACGACGGCTCGACCGACGACACGGCCGCAATCGCCGGGGGCTTCGCGCGGGTGCGGCTGATCAGCACCGCCAACGGCGGGCTGTCGCGAGCGCGCAACATCGGCCTGGCGGCGGCGACCGGCGAGATCGTCGCCTACCTCGACGACGACGCGCGGCCCGAGCCGAGCTGGCTGACGCACCTCGCGCGCGCGCTGGTCACGGACGGGCATGCCGCCGTCGGCGGCCCGAACCTCGCTCCACCCGGCGACGGCATCACGGCCGACTGCGTCGCCAACGCCCCCGGCGGGCCGACGCACGTGCTGCTCTCCGACCGCGAGGCAGAGCACATCCCCGGCTGCAACATGGCCTTCAGGGCCGGCGCGCTGCGCTCCGTCGGCGGCTTCGACGACACCTTTCGCATCGCCGGCGACGACGTCGACGTCTGCTGGCGGCTGCAGGAGGCGGGCAACGTCATCGGGTTCGCCCCGTCGGCCGTCGTCTGGCACCACTGCCGGTCGACCGTTCGCCGCTACCTGCGTCAGCAGTACCAGTACGGCCGCGCCGAGGGGATGCTCGAGCGCAAGTGGCCCGAGCGCTACAACCGACGCGGCCACGCCACCTGGGCGGGGCGCGTCTACGGCAACTCGCTGGCCGCCGGGATGAACCGGCGGCGCGCGCAGATCCAGTACGGCACCTGGGGGCAGGCCCTCTTCCAGAGCCGTCACGCGCGACCGCCCGGCCTGATGGGCTCGCTGACGCGGATGCCCGAGTGGTACCTCGCGCTCGGCGGCCTCGCGGCGATCGCCGCGCTGGGGGCGCTGTGGCAGCCGCTGAGCCTGGCCCTCGCGGCGCTCGCCGTCGCAGGCGCGCTGACCGTCGGCGAGGCCTGGCGCACCGCGGGCATGGCGACCTTCACCCATGAGCCGCGCTCTCGCCGGCTGCACGCGGGGATGCGGGCGGTCACCGCGTGCCTGCACCTGCTGCAGCCCACCGTGCGCTTCCTCGGGCGCCGTCAGACGGCGCCGGCACGCGGACGCAGGTCGCTCGCGGCGCCGTGGCCGCGCACCGTCGCGCTGTGGAGCGAGCGCTGGTCCTCGCCGGCGCAGTGGCTCGGCGGGCTCGAGCACGCCCTCGCGCCCGCTCGCCCGCGCCGCGGCGGGACGTACGACCGCTGGGATCTCGAGGTGCACGCCGGCCTGCTCGGGGCAGCTCGGCTGCGGGCCGGCCTGGAGGAGCACGGCGCGGGGCGCCAGCTCGCCCGGCTGCGGACGTGGCCGGTCCCGTCGCGCGGCGCGATCTGGGCGGCGGCGGCACTCACGCTGCTGGCCGTGCTCGCCGCGGGCGACGGTGCCATCGCGGCGGCGGCGCTGCTCGGAGCGGGCGCTTTCGCAGTCGCCGCGCGCTGCCTGCGCAGCTGCGCCACCGCCGCCGGGGCGCTGCGCGTCGCGATCGACGGCCTCGCCGAGCAGCGCACGCGGGAGCTCGCGCCGGCCCGGCTTCCGGCACCGCACGTGCTGGCGGCGCCGGCCGCCGACGAGGTGGCGCTGTGACCGGCCCGCCGCGCAGCGACGGGCGCTCCTCCGTGCCGCCGCCGGCGCCTGCGGCCGGGCGTGCCGAGATCGCGGCGCCCGCGCCGCAGCCCGCGCCGCAAGCCGAGCATCGCCGCCGGCCCTGGCAGCGCCGGCGCCCGAGCCCCTGGGCGTTCTTCAAGGACCTGCCGCGCGTGCTGCCCTACCTGCGTCCGCATCGCCGGCTCGCCGGGGCCTCGCTGCTGATGGTCTTCGCGTCGACCGCGATGGCGCTGCTGTCGCCGTGGCCGCTGGCGATCCTCGTCGACACGGTGCTCGGCAACGACCCGCTGCCGTCGCTGCTCGGCGGCCTCGACGGGCTGGGCCGCTACGAGCTGCTGGCGGCCGCCGTGATCGCGGGGCTCGTCGTGACCGGCCTCGAGCACGGCCTAGCGGTCGTCGACGACTACGTCAACACGAAGCTCGACCAGAGCATGGTGCTCGACCTGCGCAGCGAGATGTTCCGCCACGCGCACAAGCTCTCGCTCGCCTGGCACGACCGCAAGAAGACCGGGCTGCTGATGTACCAGATCAACAACCAGGCCTCCGCGCTCGGGGCGATCACGGTCTCGATCCCGCCGCTGCTGACGAGCGTGCTGACGCTTGCCGGGATGTTCTTCATCGTCTACAAGATCGAGCCGACGCTGGCGCTCGTCGCGCTGACCGTCGTGCCGTTCGTCTACTACTCGGCGGGTTACTACGCGCGCCGCATCCACCCGCGCGTGCTGCACGTGCGCAACCTCGAGGGCACCTCGCTGGCGATCGTCCACGAGGCGATGGCGATGCTGCGCGTGATCATCGCCTTCGGCCGCGAGCAGTACGAGCACAGGCGCTTTCGCACGCAGGCCAAGGAGGCCGTCGACGCGCGCGTCGACCTGACGGTGCGCCAGACGCTCTTCTCGCTCGTCGTGACGATGACGACCGCGATCGGTAGCGCGCTCGTGCTCGCCTTCGGGGCCTACTACGTCATCCAGGAGCGCATGTCGGTCGGCGAGCTGCTCGTCGTCATGGGCTACATCGCGGCGCTCTACAAGCCGCTGGAGCAGATCAGCCACACGGTCTCCAACCTGCAGCAGCAGTTCATCAGCCTGCGCAACGCGCTCGACGTCCTCGACACCGAGCCCGACATCGTCGAGCGGCCCGACGCCCTCGCCGTGCGGCGCGTGGCCGGCGACGTCGCCTACGAGAACGTGAGCTTCGGCTATCACGGGCGGCCCGGCACGCTGAAGGACATCTCCTTCGCGGCGCCGGCCGGCGCGCGCGTCGCCGTGGTGGGGCCGACGGGCGCCGGCAAGAGCACGCTGCTGCACCTGCTGCCGCGCTTCTACGACCCGCATCAGGGGCGCCTGCTGATCGACGGCCGCGACGTCTGCGACCTGCGCCTGGACGCGCTGCGCGAGCAGATCTCGATCGTCCAGCAGGAGCCGCTGCTGTTCGCCGGCTCGATCCGCTCGAACATCGGCTACGGCCGCCTCGAGGCGACCGAGCAGGACATCGTCGAGGCCGCGCGTGCAGCCAACGCGCACGACTTCATAAGCGCGCTGCCCCAGGGCTATGACACCGAGCTGGGCGAGCGCGGGGCGCAGCTCTCCGGCGGCGAGCGTCAGCGCATCTCCGTCGCCCGCGCCTTCCTCAAGGACGCGCCGATCCTGATCCTCGACGAGCCGACGTCCGCGATCGACTCGCGCACGGAGGCCGTGATCCTGCAGGCCCTCGCGCGCCTGATGGAGGGGCGCACGACGTTCATGGTCGCCCATCGCCTGTCGACGATCCGCGACTCCGACCTGATCCTCGTCGTCAACCACGGGGCGATCGTCGAGCAGGGGACGCATGACGAGCTGCTGGACGCCGGTGGCCTGTACGCCGAGCTGCACGAGGCCCAGAACGCCGCGCCGCGGCGACGGGCCGCCGCGGCGATCGGCGCCGACGGGCTGTCGGAGCTGACGAAGGCGATCGCCGAGGGGCGCGAGCGCGGCGCCGATCTGGCCGGCCCGGCGCTCGCCGAGCTCGCACAGGCGATGGCGGCACGCGACGCCGACGGCGCCGCGCTCGCCGACGAGGGCCAGGAGGCCGTCTGGCTGCTGATCGGCGCCGCCTGGCCACTGCTGCGCGACGGCTCGCCGGAACGGCTGCGCGCGCTGGCGGCCGGCGGCGGCAACGGCGAGCGCGGCCTCGACGAGGCGGCCGAGATGGCGCGCCAGATGCTCGCCGACCTGGGCCTCGAATCCCCTGCCCCGACCTTCGCCGAGGTACCGCGATGACAGCTCGCCGTTGCTCGACCGCCGTCCCGGCCGACTCGAAAGCCCGGTTCGCGCGATGACCCGCAAGATCGTCCTGCTGGGAATGATGGCCAAGATGCCGGTGCCGGGCGTGCTCTGGCAGACGCTGCACTACCTGCTCGGCCTGCAGCAGCTCGGCTTCGAGCCGTGGTACGTCGAGGCCAACGCGCGCACGCCCACGATGCTCATGCAGCGCCCGACCGACGACGGCTCGGCGCTCGCCGCCGGCCTGATCGAGCGCATCATGCGCGAGAACGGGCTCGCCGGCCGCTGGGCCTACCACGCGCTGCACGACGACGGGCGCTGCTACGGCATGAGCGAGCAGGCGCTGCTGGCGCTCTACGGCGAGGCCGAGCTCGTCATCAACCTGCACGGCGGCAGCGAGCCGCGGCCGGAGTTCGGCGACCGGCTCGTGTACCTCGAGACCGATCCCGTGCGGCTGCAGGTCGAGCTGCACGACGGTGTCGCCGAGACGCTCGAGTTCCTGTCGGCGCACAGCGCGTTCTTCACGTTCGCCGAGAACCTCGGCGGCGCCGACTGCGGGCTGCCGCTGTGCGACGGCTTCGACTTCCGGCCCACGCGCCAGCCCGTCGTGCTCGAGCGCTGGCCGCAGCTGCCCTCGCGCGCGGGGGATCGCTTCACGACCGTCGGCAACTGGCATCAGGGCTGGCGACAGGTCACGTTCGGCGGCGAGACCTACGGCTGGAGCAAGGACGAGCAGTGGCGCCAGTTCCTCGACCTCCCGGCACGCACCGGCGAGCCGTTCGAGCTCGCGCTCAGCGGCTACCGCGACGAGCACCGCGCCGCGCTCGAGGCCAAAGGCTGGGGCGTGCGCCCCGCGCTGGACTTCGGCCACGTGACGCACCCCTACCGCGACTACATCGCGGGCTCGCGCGGCGAGTTCACCGTCGCGAAGGACCAGAACGTGCGCTTGCGCAGCGGCTGGTTCAGCGATCGCAGCGCGACGTACCTCGCGGCCGGGCGGCCCGTCGTGACGCAGGACACGCGCTTCGGCTGCGCGCTGCCGACGGGCGCGGGCCTGTTCGCGGTCGGCGACCTCGACGAGGCGGCCGCGGCGGTCGAGACGATCGCCGGCGACGAGCCGCGCCAGCGCCGCGCCGCGCGCGCGATCGCAGACGAGTACTTCGACGCCACGCGCGTCCTCGGCGACCTCCTCGCCGAGCTTGGAATCAGGACGACACGCAAGGAGCAGTCCATGACGGGACGCCGGGACGACGAGCAGGCGACGGTGAGCGAGGCCCGGGCGCGCGAGCGCAGGCCGCTGACGAAGGACGCGCGCGTGCTCGCGCTGATCCCGCACTTCGAGTGCGAGGAGTGGCTCGACGACGCGCTGGAGTCCCTGGTGCAGCAGACCCGTCCGCTCGACGGGATCGTCGTCATCGACGACGCTTCCGAGAACCCCCCGACGCGCCTCGTCCAGCGCCACCCGGGCGTCACGCTGCTGCACGCCGATCGCAACGTCGGTCCCTACCGGCTCGTCCAGCAGGTGATCGAGGAGACCGGCTACGACGCCTACCTCTTCCAGGACGCCGACGACTGGTCGGCGCCCGAGCGCCTCGAGAAGCTGCTGGAGGCCGCGGAGCAGACCGGCGCGGAGCTGATCGGCACCCAGGAGCTGCGCGTCTTCTGCGACGAGCCGGAGGTCGCGCCGATCGACTGGCCGCTGGACATCGAGGCTGCGTTCAAGGTCAAGCCGACCGCGTTTCCGCTCCTGCACCCGACGAGCCTGGTCTCGCGTGATCTCGTGATGGCGCTCGGCGGCTGGGCGTCGGGCCTGCGCTTCAGCGGCGACGCGGAGTTCCTGCGCCGCGCGCAGTACCTCGCGAAGGTCGCCAACCTCCCCGAGCACCTGTACTTCCGGCGCATCCGGCGCAACTCGCTGACGACGGCGCGCGCCACCGGGCTGAAGTCGCCCGAGCGCCAGCGCGTCATGGAGATGCTGTGGGATCGCGCGCGCCGCAACGCCGTCGCCGCGGCGGCGGGCGAGCAGCCCGACCTCACGCCGATCGCCTCGGCGCCCGCGGTCGGCCTGCGGCGGATCGCCGGCCCGCCGCTGCTGCGCACGAATGAGGTTCCGCCGGCCGCCGCGCCGGCGCCGGCCGCCGCCGCGCCGAGCAGGCAGGGCGGCGCACCGCGGCCGGTCTTCGTGATCGGCGCCGCGCGCTGCGGCGCGAGCGCGCTGGCTTGGGCGCTGGGACAGCACCCGAACCTGCCCGCCGTCATCGACACCGCCTGGATCGCCGACCTCGCGCGCGAGCTGCCGGCCGTCCACGAGCGCTCGGTCGCCGGCCGGCGAGCGGCGCCGCTGCGCCCCGAGCGCTTCTCGCGCACCTTCGGGCGCGCGGCGGCGGCGCTCGTCGGCGACTCGCTGGAGCGCTGGGTGGACTGCGCGCCGCAGCACACCTTCAACGTCGCAGCCCTGGCGAAGCTCTTCCCCGACGCGCTCTTCGTCCACGTCGCGCGCGACGCCGCGGCCGCAATCCGTGCGGTCGTCGATCCGCCGCTCGGCTCGGCCGCGGCGACCGGCGGAACGCAGATCCCGGCGCACCTGCGCGAGCGCGTGAGCGAGCGCGAGGCGCTGCGCCGCTGGACGGAGGCCGCCCTCGCGGGCGTGGAGGCCGAGCGCGCGCTGGGGCCGCAGCGCGTCCTGCGCGCGACGTACGACGAGCTGCTCGAGAGCCCCGAGGTGCTCGTCCGCCGCGTCCTGGCCTTCGTAGGCGAGACCTACGACGGGCGCTGCCTGCGCCCGCTGCGCGGGATCCGCTCGGGAGTCCACGGCGACGCGCCGGCGCGCCCGCCCGCGGACGCCGCCCATCCGGCGGCGCGCGCGGCGGCCCTGGCGCTGAGCGCCGAGCTCGTCGGGGCGCCGGAGGCCCCGGCGGCGCAGGCGCGCGCACCCCGATCGCGCACGCGAATGAGCGAGCAGGACGTCGCGCGGCTGAGCGAGAAGGCGCGCCTTGCGGCGCGCGAGGTCATCGAACGCCTCGTCCCCGAGGGCGCGACGGTGCTCCTCGCCAGCCGCGGCGACGAGCAGATCCTGAGCATCCCGCGACGCACGGGCCGCCACTTCCCCGACGGGAGCGGGCGCCCGCCGCGGACCGCCGAGGAGGCGATCGAGCAGGTGCGCGTGCTGCACGAGCGCGGCGCGGGCTACCTCTTCTTCCCGTTCACGGCGCTCTGGTGGCTCGAGCACCATCCCGCGCTGCGCGAGCACCTCGAGCGCGACCACCGGCTGCTGGCCCACGACGAGCATACGGGCGTGCTGTTCGGCCTGGGCGCGGGCGACGAGCCCGCCGCGCCGGCCGCCGCCGCGCCCGCGGTACCGGCAGCGGCGGGCACGAGCGGGCCGCGCATCGTCATGGTCACCGACCACTTCCCGAAGTTCTCCGAGACGTTCTTCGTGAGCAAGTTCCGCGGGCTGCGCGCGCGCGGCTGGGACGTGCACGTCGTCTGCAACCGCAGCAACGCCGACCAGTGGCAGTATTTCCCGGGCCTGCGCGAGGATCCCGACCTGCAGTCGCGGCTGCACCCGGCGAAGGACTTCGACAAGACGATCGCCGAACTCGCGCCCGCGCTCGTGCACTTCGGCTACGGGACGCTCGCGCTCGGCCGCATGCGTGCCGTCAAGGCCGCCCGGGCGCAGGCCGTCGTGAGCTTCCGCGGCTACGACATCAACTACCACGGGCTCGATGATCCCGCCTGCTACGAAGAGGTCTGGCAGGGCGCCCACATGCTGCACTTCGTCGGCGACGACACGTGGCAGCGCGCGCAGCGGCGCGGCTGTCCGGCGAGCGCGCCGCACACCGTCATCACCGACGCGGTCGACGTGACGCGCTTCGCGCCGCCCCCGCGACCGGCAGAGGTCGCGGGCAGCGAGCAGCGCCCGCTGCGGATCGTCAGCGTCGGGCGGCTGCACTGGAAGAAGGGCCACGAGTTCGGCCTCGCCGCGATCCGCGCGCTCGCCGACGCCGGCGTCGCGGTGACGTATCGCATCATCGGCGACGGGCCGCACCGCGAGGCGACGCTGTTCGCGATCCACGATCTCGGCCTCGCCGACCACGTCGAGCTGTGGGGAGCGCAGCCCGCTGCCACCGTGTGCGAGCAGCTGGCATGGGCCGACGTGTTCCTGCATCCCGCGGTCTCCGAGGGCTTCTGCGTGTCGGCGATCGAGGCGCAGGCGATGGCGCTGCCCGTCGTCTGCAGCGACGCCGACGGGCTGAGCGAGAACGTCGCCGACGGGGAGACCGGCTTCGTCGTCTCGCGCCGCGACGCCACGCTGCTGGCCCAGCGGCTCGCGACGCTTGCGACCGACGGCGAGCTGCGCGTGCGGCTCGGCGCCGCCGCGCGACGGCGGGCCACCACGGCGTTCGACGCGACGACGCAGACCGACAGCTTCGAGCGCCTGTACCGCGAGCTGCTCGCGCCGCCGGAGACCCCGCCCGCCGTGGCCGCCAGCGCCGCGCCGCCCTCCGACGGCCGGCCGCGCCCCGCCGACGACAGCCTCGCCGCCGAGCTGGAGGTCGTCGAGGCGCGCGCCGCACAGCTGCGCCGCGAGGTCCTCGGCCGCCGGGTCGTCCAGCACGTCCACGAGCTCGCCGCGACCGCCCTGCCGCCGGGGGCGACCGTGCTCGTCGTCAGCCGCGGCGACGAGCAGCTCGTGCAGCTGCAGGACTGTCGCGGCTGGCACTTCCCGCAGGCCGCGGGGGGCGAGTATGCGGGCCACCACCCGGCCGACAGCGACGCCGCGGTCGAGCACCTCGAGGACCTGCGCGCGCGCGGGGCGGAGTTCCTCGTGGTCCCGGCCACCTCGGGCTGGTGGCTGGACTACTACGGCGGGTTCACGCAGCATCTCGACACCCGCTACGCGCGCGTCGCGCAGCGCGACGACGGCTACGTCCTGTTCTCGCTGGCGGCCCGGCACTGATGCTCTCGGCGGAGCAGGTCGAGTCGGGCTACCCGTCGGAGGGACTGGCGGTGCAGGGCGCCAATGCGCGCACGGTGGCGGCATTTCGCGAGAGCGGCGCGCTCTGCTACGCCGAGCTCGGCGTCTACGCCGGCGACACCGCGCTCGCGATCGCCCGCGAGCTCGACGGTCGCGGCCAGATCCATCTCTTCGACTTCGACGACAAGGTCGCCGCGGCGGCGCGGCGCATCGAGGCCGCGGGCTACCGCAACGTCGTCGCGCATCCGAACTCGCGCAAGCTCATGGACTCCTACAACTGGAGCCTGATGACGCTGCTGCGCGAAAGCGACGCGCCGCGGTTGGACTACGTCTTCCTCGACGGCGCGCACACATGGGCCGTCGACGCCCTCGCCTTCATGCTCGTCGACCGGCTGCTGCGGCCCGGCGGGCTGATCGAGTTCGACGACTACCACTGGACGATCGAGCGCTCCCCGTCGATGAACCCGAGCGTGTTCCCGGCCAGCGACCGCCTCCACACGCGCGAGCAGATGGCCGAGCGCCAGGTGGCGCTCGTCGTCGACCTGCTCGTGCGCGGCGGCGGACGCTACGAGGAGATCGACGCCGACCGCCGCTTTCGCAAGCTCGCATGACGCGCGTCAGCGTCCTCATCCCGGCCCGCGACCATGCCCGCCATCTCGGCGAGGCGATCGCCAGCGCGCTCGCGCAGGACGTCGACGGCGTGGAGGTCATCGTCCATGACGACGCCTCGACGGACGCGACGCCGACCGTCGTGGCGGCGCTCGCCGACCCGCGGCTGCGCTATCTGCGCCACCGCGCGCGGCTCGGCGTGACGCGCAACCGCGACAGCCTCGTGGCCGCCGCGCGCGCGCCGGTCATCGCGTGGCTGGACGCCGACGACGCGCTGCTGCCCGGCGCGCTGGCGCGGCAGGTCGCGCTGCTGCAGCGCCACCCGCAGGTCGCGCTCGCCCACGGCGCCTTCCACGTCGTCGGCGACGACGGCCGGCGCCTGCCGGACTGGCGCGCGCCGCTGCACGACGATGCCGTCGAGCCGTCGGCGGCGGCCTTCGCGAACCTCCTGGCGGGCAACGAGGTCACGACGTCGACCGTCGTCATGCGGCGCGCCGCCTACGTCTCCGGCCTGCCGCCGCGGACGAGCAGCAGCGACTGGGCGCTGTGGCTGCGCGCGGCGCTGCGCGGCGACTTCGCCTACGGCGCGGCGCCCGTGGCGCGCTACCGCCAGCACGCGAACACGATCTCGCGGCGCACGGCCGCCGGCGGCACGCGGCTGCGCTGCGACATCGTGGTGCTGGGCGAGCTGCTGCGCCACGGGCGGGTGCCGGCGCGGCGGGCGGCGGCGCGCATCGCCCGCGCCGCGCTGGCGGCCAAGGCGCTCCGGCATGCCGGTGACCTGCTGACGCGCGGCGAGCGGGCGGCCTCGCTGCGCGCCGTCGCGCTCGCGGCAGGGCTGGATCCGGCGGCGCTCGGCCGGCTCTCCCCGCGGCTGCTCGCCTGCACCGCGCGCGGCGATCTGCTCGGCTGCCTGCGCGCCGACCGGATGATGCGCGCGCAGCTCGCGCCGCGACTGGAAGGCACGCGCGCCGGCGACCGGCTGCGCGCGGCCGCGGCCGGCGACCCCGCCTGGGAGGCGACGCTCGCGCGCGCCGCCGCGACACTGCGTCGCGTCGTGCCCGCGCACGCCTGCGTCGGCGCGGTCGCGAAGTGGGACCCGACGCTGCTGGCGCTCAGCGGCCACCGCGGCCGCAACTTCCCCGACCGCCGCGCGCTGCCCGACGGGTACCCGCGCGACGGCGCCGCGGCCGTCGCGCACCTCGACGAGCAGCGCCGAGCGGGACTGTCGCACCTCGCGTTCACCAGCGCCTCGCTGTGGTGGCTCGAGCACTACCGCGAGCTCGCCGACGAGCTCGGCGAGCCCCTGCACCGCGACGCCGAGCTCGCCGTCTACGAGCTGCAATGACCGCCCCGGGACGCATCACGGTCGCGGGCTCGATCGCCCAGAAGCCGCACCAGGCCGGCCACTCGTGGCAGTTTCTGCAGTACCTGCTGGGCTTCAGGCGGCTGGGCTGGGACGTGCTGTTCGTCGACCGGCTCGAGAGTCGGCTGTGCCGCGACGCTGCCGGCCGCGCCTGCGCCCCCGAGGACTCGGTCAACCTG
>DATMJM010000077.1:0-3200 GCA_035553935.1 Solirubrobacteraceae bacterium | reverse complement strand
GCGCAACCGCGCGCGGGCGTACTGCATCCTGTACACGGCAGCGATCGCCTACGACAACCTCCTGCTCGCCTACGACCTGATCCGCAAGGGCGGGCCGGACGCGAAGATGTCGACCCCGTACAAGATCCCCAAGGATCACCGGCTCGGCGTCGGGCTGTGGAGCGCGGGGCGCGGCTACCTCACGCACCACATGGAGATGGACAAGGGCGTCATCGAGAACTACCAGATCCTCACGCCCTCGACGTGGATGGCCTCGCCGAAGGACCCGTTCGGCAATCCGGGGCCCTACGAGGAGGCCGTGCTGGCGACGCCGCTGCTGGAGAACTACGAGAAGCCCGAGGACTTCAAGGGCATCGACGTGCTCCGGGCGATCCGCAGCTTCGACCCGTGCATGCCGTGCACGACGCACCTGCACATGGACGACAGGACCATCACACGGGAGATCATCAGCTGCGCCTGCGGAGCTGAGGGTCCCCATGAACACTGAGGAGCGACAGTCGCGGTGAGGGTGCTCGTCTGCGGCGTCGGCTACCGCTTTCTCCGCGACAACGCAGTGGGCGTCTGGGTGACCGACACCCTGGCGCCGCAGGCGAGCAACGGGATCGAGTTCGAGGACCTGGGCTACCACCCGGTCGGATTCACGCAGAACCTCAGCGAACGGCCGCCCTACGATCGCATCGTGTTCGTGGGGTCGGCCGATCGCGGTCGCGAGCCGGGCACGATCACGACCTTGCGGTACGACCACGTGCTGCCCGAAGCGACGGAGATCCAGGAGCGCGTGGCCGATTCGGTGACGGGAACGATCTCGCTCGACAACCTCGTTATCGTGGCGGAGGCGTTCAAGGCATTGCCCGAGGACGTCTGGATCGTGGAGATCGAGCCCGCCGACGAAACGTGGGGGGACGGCTTCAGCCCGACGATCGAGGCTAAGCTGCCAGAGATCATGGAGACCGTATGGAGTTTGACCAAGCCGTAGCGCAGCTCGCGACGCTCGTGGAGACCCTCGAGCGCGAGGGGGACGAACGTGCCCTCATGCTGCTCGAGCTGATGGACGACATCCACCGCCCGGGCCTCGAGCTCATCGTGGAGGGCGAGCACGACCATCCGGTCGCCCTGGCCCTCCTGTCGATGTACGGCCTCGCGCCGGTCGACGAGTACGTCGAGGCCGAGGAGGCGCTCGACGAGATCCGCCCGTACATCGAAGGCCACGGCGGCGCGCTCGAGCTCGTCGAGGTCCAGGATGGCGTCATCAGCGTGCGCATGAGCGGCGCCTGCAACGGCTGCGCGGCCTCGGCGATGACGCTCCGGCGCGGGATCGAGGCCAAGCTGCGCGAGCGGCTGGACTGGTTCAAGGAGGTCGTCGCGCTCGAGCCCGAGGACGACGAGGCCGAGCAGAGCAACGGCACCTCGCTGCCGCTGCTGCAGATCGAGCCGATGTCGAAGGGCGGCGCGAGCGTCCCGGCCGCCGACGACGCGCCGCTTCTGCAGATCGAGAAGCTGCGCCGGCCGGTCTTCGTCGACGTTGGCGCGTTCGACGAGCTCGAAGAAGGCAAGATGAAGGCGGTGGACGTCGACGGCCGCTCGGTGCTCGTGCTCAAGCTCGGAGGCGAGCCCTATGCGTTCGTCAACATCTGTCCCAACGCGGGCGCACGGCTGCCGCTCGACGGCGCACGCCTGACCGACGGCGTGATCGTGTGCCCCTGGCACAACTGCGCCTACGACGCCCGCTCGGGAAAGCGCGTCGACGACGAGCCCGACGCGCCGTCCCTCGCGGTCGTGCCGATCACGGTCATCGACGGAGCCCTCCAGGTCGCAGCGAACGTGGCGTGAGCACCGCGATTCCCTCCGAGCCCATGGACGTGAAGTCCAAGCGGATCCTGGTCGCGGGCGTGGGCAACGTGCTGCGCGGCGACGACGGCTTCGGTCCCGCGGTCACCGAGCTGCTCGGCGGGCTGCCAAAGGGAGCGGAGGTCATCGAGACCGGGACAGGAGGGATCGCCCTCCTGCAGGAGCTCATGGTCGGCTGCTCGGGCCTCATCCTGATCGACGCCGTCGAGCGCGGCGCGCTTCCCGGAACCCTCTTCTTCATCGAGCCCGAGATCGAGGATGCGGTGCACGTCCCGGACGTGCATCTGGCCAACCCGGCTCGTGTCCTCTCGATGGCGAAGACCATGGGCGTGCTGCCCGAGCGCGTGGTCATCATCGGCTGTCAGCCGGCCGACACGGAGGAGCTCTGCCAGGGACTCTCGCCACCCGTTCAGCGTGCGCTTGCCATCGCAGTCAAAAGGATCGAGGAGACGGTACATGCCTGGCTTTAACTCCATTCACGAGATGCGCTCCGCCCTCACGGACCAGCGCTACCTCATGGACGACGGGCTCGCCACGGTCGTGTTCCTCGCCCTGCGACTGCGCAAGCCGCTGCTCGTCGAAGGCGAACCGGGCGTCGGCAAGACCGAGCTCGCCAAGGCGCTCGCCGCCGCCACCGGGACGCCGCTCATCCGCCTGCAGTGCTACGAGGGCATCGACGTCCATCACGCGCTCTACGACTGGGACTATCCGCGGCAGCTCCTGCAGCTGCGCGCGGGCGGCCACACGCCCCTGTACTCAGAGGAGTTCCTGCTGCGCCGGCCGCTGCTGGAGGCCCTGGCGCACCCAGGTGCGGTGCTGCTGATCGATGAGCTCGACCGCGCGGACGACGAGTTCGAGGCGTTCCTGCTCGAGTTCCTCTCCGACTTCCAGGTGACGATCCCCGAGGTCGGCGTCGTGCGCGCGCAGGAGCCGCCGGTCGTGATCATCACCTCCAACCGCACGCGCGACCTGCACGAGGCGCTCAAGCGCCGCTGCCTGTATCACTGGATCGACCATCCCGACCTGCAGCGCGAGGTCGCGATCGCGCGCGCCAGGCTGCCCCACGTCGGCCAGCAGCTCGCCGACCAGGTGTGCGCGTTCGTCCAGGACCTGCGCTGGCTGGACCTGTACCGCTCGCCGGGCGTCGGCGAGACGCTGGACTGGGTGCAGGCGTTCCACACGCTCGGCCATCATGAGATGGAGCCGACGGCGGTGGCCGACACGCTCGGCACGCTGCTGAAGGAGCGCGACGATCTCGAGCGCATCCGGGCTGGCGACCTGCCGGCGGCGGTCGCGCGATCGGAGGCGAGGGCGCAGCGAGCTCATTGGTAGTTGTTCTGACGCAGCTCGTG
>DATMJM010000076.1:0-2053 GCA_035553935.1 Solirubrobacteraceae bacterium | reverse complement strand
GCGTGCGGGACGTTGCCGCGTCCGCCGAGCGTGACGAACGAGAGATAGAGGGTCCCGTCGGCCGAGAACGCGACGTCGGGGGCGAAGCACTTGGCCTCCTCGCCCTTCGGCGCGGGGATGGCCGTCTGGCTCCAGCTCGCGCCGGCGTCCGCGGAGACGTGCAGCGCGCACGAGAAGAAGGGCGTGTCGATCCGGCTCGAGACCGCCAGGTTGTTCGGGCGGACCGGGTCGCGCGCGAGCGTCGGCGAGTTGTGCGCGCTGATGTCGTCGGCGCTGGACGCCGAGAGGTTGACCGGGGCGTCGCGGCCGACGGCCGACACGTCCGGCTCCTCGCCGTAGGAGCCCGCGAAGGCGATCGCTCCCACTCCGGCGAGCACGAGCCACAGCCCGAGCAGCGCCGAAAACAACGGGCCCCGCCGCCGGCGGCGGTCGGGGCCCGTGTCACTGGTGTCTGGTGGTTCGCCGGCGGCTTTCTCCGGCGAACCGCCGACTGTCTTCATGTCTGGCTCTAGCGCTTCGCTCCGGCGGAACCGGTCGCGCGGCGACGGCGCCCTGCGGCCACCGCGCCGCCGGCGAGGCCGACGAGGCCGAGGCCGAGAATCGCCATGCCGGCGATCGCCGCACCGCTGAGCCCGCTGTCCGTGCCGCTGGCCGCGGCAGCAGAGGCGAGGGACGGCTTGGCGCCGGACGACGTCACGCCGCTCCACAGGTCGCCCGTCGCGCTACGCGTCGAGCTCACCGGGGTGCTCGGCTGCTTCGCAGGAGCCTTGGCAGGAGCCTTCGCCCTGCTCGGCGCCGGTGCCGAGGTGCTGGAGCGGGTCGGAGCCGTCGAGCTCGCGAACACCGACTGGCCGCCCTGACGGACGACGCCGGCGGTCGAGCCGCTCACGCGCGAGGTGACCGGAGCAGCCGTGCGAGCCGGGCTCGGAGCCGTCGTGCGGGCGCCGCTCGTCGAGCGGGTGGCGCCGGTGCGGGCGCGAACCGCGCCGCTCGTCGTGGCCGTCGCGGTCTGCGCCGGCGTTGCAACCGGAGCCGGCGCGGAAGCCGCCGGTGCCGGCGCGACAGCCGGGGCTGGAGCTGCAGTCGCGGGCGCCGGAGCGGCGGCGGCCGGAGGTGTGGTCGCCGGGGCCGGAGCCGCCTGACCTGTTGATGCGGGCGGCGCCGCTGGCGTCGCCGGCGTACCGAAGCCCGAGGGCGTGCAGGCCCATGCCACGCCCACGACTGCCACGGGAGCACTCAAGAGCCCTACAACGGCAAGACCCGCTACACGGGTTCGTCGAACCACCACCGCCTCCTTTGTGAAGTGTCTGCCTACCTCGGAGCGACGCTACCACTATGTGTCAGCCACATCAAGAGCGGATGGCTATATGCGCGTCCGCCGTCCGAAGGCGCAGCATAGCCGCCCTCGGAGCGCATATGGTCTGCGTGTGAAGCCCCGCTGCGCGGCGCGCATGTCGATCCTGTTGCTGTGCATCGCAGCCGCGGTGGCGGCGCCCGCGCCCGCGCCCGCCGCCGCTCCCGCCCCGCCGCGCGTCGAGGAGCTGCGGATCCCGTTCCCCGAGTACGACGGCGGCCTCACGCCGTATTCGTTCGAGCTCGGCTATCCGCTCGTGACCCTGATCTACGACACCCTCATGCTGCGCGACGTCCGCGGGATGCCGCGGCCTTGGCTCGCGCGGACCGTGCAGCGCAGCGAGGACGGCCGCCGGCTGACGGTGCAGCTGCGCGACGACGCGCGCTGGCACGACGGCCGGCAGCTCACCGCGGCCGACGTCGTGTTCACGTTCGATCTGCTGGCGCGGCGCCCGCAACCGCGCTTCACGCCGCAGCTCATCGACCTCCAGCGGGTCCGCGCGACCGGGCGGCTGACCGTCGCCTTCGACCTGCGCCGCCCCTCGCTCGGGTTCGAGGATCAGCCGCTGGCCGACGTCCCGATCGTGCCCAGGCACCTGTGGCGCGACCTTCCCGCCGGGCGCCGCGCGCCGAGCGGCCTCGCCGTCGGCAGCGGTCCGTACAGGCTCACGCGCGCGAGCAGGTCCAGCGCCTGCGAGAC
>DATMJM010000075.1:0-5606 GCA_035553935.1 Solirubrobacteraceae bacterium | reverse complement strand
AGCGATCGACTTGACGGGGTTCCAGCGGGTGCCCGTGTAGAACTCGGTGATCCCGACGAGCGCGAACGTGATCACGAGGCCGACGAGCGACGCCCCGTAGAGCTGGCCGAAGCTGAAGCGGCCCTCGTCGAACGCGAGCATCACCGGGATGAAGCCGAGCGCCGACAGGCCGGTGGCGACGATCACGCTCTTGTAGAGCGCGTTCATGATCGAGCCGCCGCGGCCGACGCGGACGAACCAGGTCCCGATGATCGAGGCGATGATCGAGACGCCGCCGAGCGCCAGCGGGTAGAGGAGCGCGTTGATGTGGTCGAAGCCGGGGACGCTCGTGAAGAAGAGCGAGCCCAGGAACATGACCGCGACGGTGGTGACCGCATAGGTCTCGAACAGGTCGGCGGCCATGCCCGCGCAGTCGCCGACGTTGTCGCCCACGTTGTCGGCGATGACGGCGGGGTTGCGCGGGTCGTCCTCGGGGATGCCGGCCTCGACCTTGCCGACGAGGTCGGCGCCGACGTCGGCGCCCTTGGTGAAGATGCCGCCGCCGAGGCGGGCGAAGACGGAGATCAGCGAGCCGCCGAAGCCGAGCCCGATGAGCGCGTCGATGGCCTCCTTCTGCGTCTGGTCGAAGAGCGCGGTCAGCGCGCCGTAGTAGCCGGCGACCCCGAGCAGCGCCATGCCGACGACGAGCATCCCGGTGATCGCGCCGCCGCGGAAGGCGACGTCGAGGCCCCGGCTGACGCCGCCGCGAGAGGCCTCGGCCACGCGCGTGTTGGCGCGCACGGAGACGTTCATCCCGATGAACCCGGCCGCGGCCGAGAGCAGGCCGCCGAGCGCGAAGCCGATCGCGACGGCGATCGACTGCAGCGGGATCAGCACGACGAACAGGACGACGCCGACGAGGCCGATCGTCGTGTACTGACGGCGCAGGTACGCCGATGCGCCTTCCTGGACCGCCTTCGAGATCCCCACCATCCGCTCGTTGCCGGGCGACAGGGCCAGCAGCGCGCGCGTCGTCAGCGCGCCGTAGAGCACTGCCAGGCCGGCGCAGAGCAACGCGACGACGACTCCATGGTCCATCAGGAAATCACTCAAGGGAAACGGCCTCCGTAAGTCTTTGATGCCAAGGGTCCAGCGCGCCTGTGGAGCAGGCGTCAGCGGCCCCCCGACCGCGGCAAACGCGCGCGGATACTAGCTGGCCGGGCGGATGCCGCGCCGCCAGCCCCGGCGGGCGCGCGCTACTGACCGGGCACCCAGAGCCGTCCGCTGGAGCCGGGCTGTCCGCGTCCCTCGCGCTGTGGCGCAGGCTCCTCGCCGGGCGGCGCCGCCCCGGGCGGCGGAGTCGCACCGGAGCGCGCATAGGCGAGCTGAAGCTGCGAAAGCGCGTCGCGCACCTGCTTGGCATCGGCTCCGAGCTTCGGCTCGACGAGCGGCAGCAGCGCCTTGGTGCCGTCGATCGCCTGGCGCACCTGCTCGAAGTCCGGCTCCTCCTGCGCGCCGGTCAGCCCCGCCTTGCGCGCGGCGAGGTTCAGCAGCGACACGACCGTCTGGATCAGGACGTCCTCGACGCGGACGCGCGCGAGCTCGGCCTCGTAGGCGGCGCGCAGCTCCTCCTCGGTCAGTCCTTCGGCGTCGGCCGCGCCGGCGGGCGGCGGGGCGCCTTCATCGGCTGTCATGCGGGAACCTCCTGGGCGTAGGTGGTCATGGTCTCGCGCACGGTGTCAGCGTAGACCTCCCGCAGATCTCCGGTCTCCAGCAGCGCCGCGCGCTGGCGCTGGGCGCCCGTCGGCCCGTCGAGCGCGGGGTCGATGCGCGCCTGCGCGCGGACCGGTGCCGTCCAGGCCCACAGCTCGTCGAGCGCCGCGCGCGCCGGGATCTCGACGCCGCGCCGCAGGTCGATCATGTTGCCGTCCATCCCGTAGCGGATGGCGCGCCACATGTTCTCCTCGACGAGCCGGTGCGGCGGGTCCTCGAACGGCACGCCGTCGTCGACGTCGCGCAGCGCTTGGCCGACGCAGGCGACGATGAGCGCCGCCAGCCCGTCGGACTCGGCGGCCGTGACCTGCGCGTCACAGACGCGCACCTCGACGGTGCCGAACGAGGCATGCGGCCGGATCGACCACCAGACCTGCGTGTACTCCACGATCGAGCCCGTCGCGATGAGCAGCTCGAGGTACTCGCGGAACGCGCGCCAGCCGCCGAAGGCGTCGGGCACGCCGCAGCGCGGGAAGGACTTCGTGAAGGTCTGGCTGCGCACGGAGTGCAGCAGCGTGTCGCGTCCCTCGAGGAACGGCGAGCTGGCGCTGGCGGCGAGCAGCAGCGGCAGCACCGGCCGCAGGCGGTCGCAGGCCTGCACGGCACGGTCGGCTCCGTTCACGCCGACGTGGACGTGCAGCGAGAAGGTGTTGTTGCGCCGCGCGACGTAGCCGAGGCCGTCGACGACGCGGCGGTAGTGCTTCGTGTCGATGTTGCGCTGCTCGCGGTAGTCGGCCCACGGGTGCGTCCCGGTCGAGCCGAGCGCCACACCGCGCTCGTGGGCCAGCGCGAGCAGGCGCCGGCGGCGGTCGCGCTGGCGGCCGAGGGCGTCGTGCAGGTCCTCGCCGCGGCCGGAGACGATCTCGATCTCCGACGAGATCAGCTCTCCGGTGATGCCCTCCAACAGCGCCGGGTCCGACGCCGCAGCGGCGTCGCGCAGCTCCTCGTAGCGCGGCACGAGGTCGAGCGTCTGCGGGTCGAGCACGGCGAACTCCTCCTCGAGGCCGACCGTCAGATCCGTCGAGGACGCGAAGATCTCCTCCGTCTTGTCGAGGTCGATGGGCATGGGCTTGGCAGCTGCGCCAGGAGGCGTCGCTTCTACGTGAGGTAGAAGTACAGCGCGTACAGCAGGTCGACCGCAGGCGAGGACGTGTGGACGGTGACCTCCGGTGGTACCTGCAGGAGCGCCTCGGAGTAGTTGAAGATGATCTTCACGCCCGCTTCGACGAGGTCGTCGGCGATCGACTGCGCGGCGGCCGTCGGCACCGCGAGCACGCCGACGACGATGTCCTCCTCCTCGACGACCGCGCGCAGCTCGGACGCGTGGCGCACCGTCACGGGGCCGACGGAGTGGCCGATCTTGCGCTTGTCGGTGTCGAAGATCGCGACGACGCGGAAGCCGTGGTCGGCGAAGATGTCCGACGACGCGATCGCCTGGCCGAGGTGGCCCGCGCCGAACAGCGCGATGTTGTGCTGCCCGGACGTGCGCAGGATCTTGCGGATCTGCGAGACGAGCGCGTCGACGTTGTAGCCCACCCCGCGCTTGCCGAACTTGCCGAAGCCCGAGAAGTCGCGCCGGATCTGCGTCGGGTTGACGTGCGTGTAGTCGCTGAGCTCGCGCGAGGAGATCGTCTCCTTGCCCATCTTCTTGGCCTGCGTGAGCACCTGCAGATAGCGCGAGAGCCGCGCGGCGACGCCGAGCGAGAGGCGGTCGCCTCCGCCTCCGCCGTTCCCGTCATCCGAGGTGCCGGAGCCAACCCCGGTGGGAACGCGCTCGCCGGTCGTCATCGGGGGCCCACTTTACCCACAAGCACGCGCAACGCGGATTCATCGACAAACAGCTCGAATCGCTCGTCGCCGTCGATGGTGACGACCGGGATCCGCTCCAGATAGGCGGCGTGCAGCGCGTCGTCCTGCGTGATGTCCATTTCGGTGAAGGGTGCGCCGACGCGCTCCAGGACGGCGCGCGCGTCGTCGCACAGGTGGCAGCCGGGCCTGCCGTAGAGCACGAGCCTCGGCGCCATCCGGTGCCCGGCTAGCCGAGCGCGCGCTCGCCGGACGCGTACGCGTCGAGCGCGAGGTAGTCGGGAAACGGATGCGCGCGCACGTACCGCGCAGCGGACGCGATCATCGCCGCGTTGTCGGTGCACAGCTCGCGCGGCGGGATCCCCAGCGGGACGCCGAGCGACTCCAGCCGGGCGCGCAGCGACCCGTTGGCGGCGACTCCGCCGCCGACGGCCAGGCGCCCGATGCCGGTCTGCGCGAGCGCCTGCTCGCAGCGCTCCGCCAGTGCCTCGACGATCGCGTGCTGGTAGCCGGCTGCGAGGTCCGCGGCCTGCGTCAGGGCCGCATCCGCGCCGAGGTCGCGCACGCGGTACAGCAGCGACGTCTTCACGCCGGCGAACGAGAAGTCCAGCCCGGCGACGTTGCGGGCGACGGGGAACGTGAACGCGTCCGGGTCGCCGTCGCGCGCGAGCCGCTCGAGCGCCGGGCCGCCCGGGAACGGCAGCCCGAGCAGCCGCGCTCCCTTGTCGAAGGCCTCGCCGGCAGCGTCGTCGAGCGTGCGGCCGAGCACCGTGAAGCCCTCGTGGTCCTCCACGCGCGCGAGCAGCGTGTGTCCGCCGCTGGCCAGCAGGCAGACGAACGGCGGCTCCATGATCGGGGCGCCGGCGTCCGCGTCCGCGCGCAGGAAGTTGGCGGCGACGTGGCCCTGGAGGTGGTCGACGGGCGCCAGCGGCAGCCCGCGCGCCGCGGCAAGCCCCTTGGCCGTCGCGACGCCGACGAGCAGCGCGCCGACGAGGCCCGGGCCCTGCGTGACGGCGACGAGCCGCAGGTCCTCGAGCCCGGCCTGCGCGCGCCGCAGCGCGTCGTCGACGGCGGCGTTGACGAGCTCGAGGTGGTGGCGCGACGCGATCTCGGGCACGACGCCGCCGTAGGCGTCATGGATGCCCTGCGATGAGATCACGTTCGACAGCAGCGCGCCGTCGTCGCTCACGACCGCCGCGCACGTGTCGTCGCAGCTCGTCTCGAGTGCGAGGATGAGGCTCATGCGGAGGAGGCGTTGGGCGCCGCGTTGGGCACGTCGTCGACGCGCCCGGCGAGCGTCGACGCCGTACGCCACATGATGACCGCGTCCTCGCCGTTGTCCTGGTAGTAGCGCCGGCGCCGGCCGGCGGCGCGGAAGCCGAAGCGCTCGTAGAGGGCGATCGCGCCGGTGTTCGACTCGCGCACCTCGAGCGTGAAGCGCGCGCCCCGGGCGTCGAGGCGGCGCAGCAGGTCGGCGAGCAGCGCGGTCGCGATCCCCTCGCGGCGGCGGACCGGGTCGACCGCGACGTTCATGATGTGCCAGACCGCGTCGTAGCGCGAGCAGATGAGGTAGCCGACCATCTCGCCGCCGCGCAGCGCCGCGAGGCAGACGCCGGCGGGCTTGGAGAGCTCGAGCACGAACATCGCCAGCGACCACGGCGTCGGGAAGGCGCGCCGCTCGATGGCGATGATCTGCGGCAGGTCCGCGTACGTCAGCCGGCGGATCTCGAGCGGCCCGTGTAGCGCGGGGTCGGCCATCAGATGTCCTTGCGGGGGAGCACGGCGTCGGGGGGGCGCAGGTAGTCGGGAACGACCAGGTCGCGCGCGGTCGCCTCGGAGGCCGCCAGCGCGAGCCGGCACACCGCCCGGCCGCGGACGCCGTGCCGCTCGGATCCGTCTGGGGGAACCGTGCAGCCGGCGCGTTCCAGGTCCTCGCGAAATCGTAGCGCCCCGTCGCCGACCGCCAGCCAGGCTCCGCCCTCCCGCGCGACGATCTCCGCGAGCCGCTCGGGCGCGGCCGCGACCTGCTCGAGGACCGGCTCACCGCC
>DATMJM010000074.1:0-2086 GCA_035553935.1 Solirubrobacteraceae bacterium | reverse complement strand
GTGCGGGCCGTGCCGCGCTTCGAGGTGGAGATCGTGGCGCGGCCCACGTCCGAGCGGGTGCGCGCGGCGGCGGCCGAGCGGCGTGCGGCGGCCGCGGCGCGTGCGCGGCGGGCGGCGGCCTGTGCGAGCGCCCGCTCGCGCACGGCGCTGTGGTTGGCCGAGATCGCCGCGGGCGCCGGAGCGGCGGCTGTCGCGGCGCGCGAACGTGGCGCGGACGAGTCGTGGGTTGCGACCTTCGGCAGCTCGACGGCCGTCGTGCCGGTCGTGGCGACGACGGCTGCGACCGCGAACCCCTTGATCGCGACGGGGAGCCCGCCCCAGCCGAGCCCGCCGCCGGTCGCGACCGTCGAGCTGCCGCCGGCGACGAGCGCGGCCTTCGCGGTCCCGCCGCCGAGGCCGAGGACGCCGAGCAGGCTCGTGCCGCCGATCCACGGGCCGAGCGCATGCAGATCGCTCTGGCGCGTGCCGATCGTGCGCTCGAAGGTGGCGCAGTCGTCGCAGGCGCGCAGGTGCGCGCGGACGCCGCGCGCGCGCAGGCGGCGACGGTCGCCGTCGGAGAGGCAGCGGCGCACGCTCGTGCATTCGGTCGCACGGCCGTCGACGACGGCGTGCAGGGCGCTGCGGGCATCGAAGACCGCGCGCCGCGCGGCCTCGTTGGAGATGCCGAGGGCACCTCCGATCTCGTCGTAGCTCAGGCCGCTGAGCTCGCGCATGACGAGCGCGCCGCGCTGGCGCTCGGGCAGCGAGCGTAGGTCGTCGACGAGTTGCGCCAGGCGGCTGCGCTGCTCGGAGCCGACCTCCGGGCCGGGGACGGTCAGCAGCGACTCCGTGTCGAGGTCGCCGGCGGCGGCATGCTGGCGACGGCGGACGATGTTGATCGCCTCGTTGTGCGCGATCCGGTACAGCCAGGGGCGCAGCGGCCGCCCGGGCTCGCGCCGGGGCAGCGCGCGCAGGGCGTTCTCGAGCGCGCTCTGCGTGGCGTCGCTGGCGTCCTCGTCGTCGAGCAGGATCGAGCGGCAGTAGCCGAGCAGGGGACCGTGGTAGCGCTCGCAGAGTGCGGCGGACGCCGCCTGGTTGCCGGCGGCGGCGCGGCCCGCGAGCGCCTCGTCGCCCATGCGCGACCACGGGACGATGCGCGCGCTGGACGGGACGACCTTGGCGGCGGCTTGCATGATGTCTGTCGTATCGGCAAGCGCAGACGGATGTTTGAGCGCAACGGATGAATGTCCGACCACCCGTAATCTCTGGCGCCATGCCGGTGCACGCATCGCTCGGGTCGAACGTCAGCTCGTTCTTCGATGCCGTCGGCTCGTTCTTCGACAGCCTGTCGCGCGTCGGCTGGGGGTCGCTGCTGATCGGCGCGGTGGCATTCGTGATCTACCTGTCGCTGCGTTCGCGGGCGTTCTTTCACACCCTCCGCGCCGCCTATCCGGGCGAGACGTTCCGCTTCCGGCGCATCTGGGGGGCCTACATCGCCGCCTACGGCTTCAACAACGTCATCCCGGCGCGCGGCGGCGACGTCGTCAAGCTCTTCCTCGTCAAGCGCTCGATCCCGAACGCCACCTATCCGGCGGTCGGCGCCGCGATCTGCGTCGAGGCGGTCTTCGACGCGTTCATGGCGATCTTCATCCTCACGTTCGCCTTCAGCCAGGGCGTGTTCCCCAAGCCGCCGGAGTTCGCCAAGCTCGACGCCTTCGACCTCTCGTTCTTCGCCGGCCACCCGAAGTTCACGCTGTTCGCCCTCACCGCGCTGGCGATCGCGGTGCTCGTCGGCTTCGCGGTGCTCTCGCAGCGCGTCAAGGCGTTCTGGGCGCGCGTGCGCCAGGGCCTGACGATCCTGCGCGACCGCGACCGCTACCTGCGCGAGGTATTCGCCTGGCAGCTCGCGGGCTGGTGCTTTCGCTGCACCGCGTTCTGGTTTCTGCTCGAGGCTTTCAACCTCGGCGGCTCCGTGCGCAACGTGCTGCTCGTGCTCGGCGTCAACGCGGTTGCCGCGGTCGTGCCGTTCACGCCGGGCGGCGCGGGCGTGCAGCAGGCGCTGCTCGTGAAGGTCTTCGCCGGCGCCGCCCGGCGTGAACGGCACGAC
>DATMJM010000073.1:0-6870 GCA_035553935.1 Solirubrobacteraceae bacterium | reverse complement strand
CTGTACACCGACGAGGGAGGCACGGTCACCCTGCGCCTCGAGGGCGACGCGCGAGCGGCGACGATCACGGTGGCCGACACCGGCCGCGGGATGTCACCCGAGGATGCGCGCAGGATCTTCGACCGCTTCTACCGCGGCTCGGCGGACGAGCGCAGGAGTCCCGGCACCGGGCTCGGGCTCGCGATCGTCAAGTCGCTCGTCGACCTGCACGGCGGCTCGATCGACGTGGCCAGCGAGCTCGGCGTGGGGACGAGGTTCACGATCCGGCTGCCGGCCGGT
This sequence comes from Solirubrobacteraceae bacterium, assembly GCA_035553935.1. GTDB lineage: Bacteria > Actinomycetota > Thermoleophilia > Solirubrobacterales > Solirubrobacteraceae > CADCVQ01. Next base: position 6,591 of record DATMJM010000073.1, on the reverse strand, counting down.
CCGGCGACCGGTGACCGGCCGGCGGCTCCGGGCGCCGGCGGCGGCAATGGACTTGCGCGGCGCCGCGTGCTGATCGTCGACGACGAGCCCGCGCTGGCGGCGCTCATCGCCCAGCAGCTGCAGCCGCTCGGCGTGCAGACGGTGCAGGTCAACACGGGTGCCGATGCCGTCGCCCTGCTGCGCACGGAGCGCTTCGACGCGATGACGCTCGACATCCTCATGCCCGGGATGGACGGCTTCGAGGTGCTGCGCGCCGTGCGCGCCGACCCGCAGCTGCACGACATCCCGGTGATCTTCGTCTCGGTCGCCGCACGAGCGCCCGAGCTCGAGGGCGAGTGGACCGTCGCCAAGCCGATCGACCGCACACGGCTGACCGACGTGCTCGAGGCCGCCATCCAGGCCAAGCGCACGCGGGTGCTCGTCGTCGCGCCCGATGCGCTGCGCGCCGGGCTGTCGCCATCGCTGTCGGCGCTCGGAATCGTCCACCGCTGGGAGAGCACTCCGCAGGACGCCGCGCAGGCGGGCGCGCAGGAGCTCTTCGAGGTAGCGCTCGTGCACGCGAGCATGGCGACGCAGCGCGATCTGCTCGACGGCAGCATGCTGCGGGGCCGCCGGCGCGGGCGTTCGGTCATCCTCTTCACGACGGACCGCGACGAGCAGGACGCGACGGAGGGCATCGGCATGCCGGTGCTCGACGTCACGCAGGCCGTCAGCGCGTTGCGTTCGGCGCTTGGCGAGAATCCCACGGCGGGAGGAAGATGATGACGGTGAGCACCGAGGAGCAGCTGCGAGAACGGATCTCAGAGCTTGAGGCCGAGCTTGCCCAGCGCTCGCGCGAGGCTGCCGAGAAGGAGAGCCAGCTCGAGCGCTACGCGGCCGACCTGCGCGAGACGTTCAAGCAGGAGCGCGCGCGCGCGCAGGAGCTGCGGGAGTCCTACAGGCTCACGGTGCGCGCGCTGGCGAACGCCGTCGAGGCGCGCGACGCCTACACGGGCCGCCATGCCGAGCGCGTCGCCGCGTACGGCATGCAGCTCGCCGAGGTGTTCGGGATGCGGCTCGGCGACGGGCCCGAGATCGAGTTCGGCTTCCTCCTGCACGACGCCGGCAAGGTCGCCGTGCCGGACGCGATCCTCTTCAAGCCGGGGCGCCTGACGAACGCCGAGCGGCTGATCATCGAGCAGCATCCGATCACGGGATCGGAGATCGTGCGCGACATCGAGTTCCTCGGTGCGGCGCGCGACGTCATCCGCCACCACCACGAGCGCTGGGACGGCACGGGCTATCCGGACCAGCTGGCGGGTGAGGCGATCCCGGTCTCGGCCCGGATCTTCGCCGTCGCCGACACGCTCGACGCACTGACGACGAACCGCCCCTACCGGCGCGCGTCGACGATCGCGCAGGCGCGCGCGATCATCCTGCAGGGCGACGGCACGCACTTCGACCCGCGCGTGATCGAGGCGTTCAAGCAGCTGTCCGACGGGGAGATCGAGCGCATCAGGCTGGAGACCGGCTAGCTCATGGACCGCGCCGTGCTGATCGTCGACGACGACCCGTTCATCCGCAAGCTCATCGTGACGACGCTCGAGGGCGTCTCGACCTTCCGGCTGCACGAGGCCTCCGACGGCGAGGAGGCCGTCGAGGCGGCGCGCCGCGAGCGCCCGCGGCTCGTGTTCCTCGACATCGACATGCCGCGCCTGGACGGCATCGAGGCGTGCCGCCAGATGCGCGCCGAGCCGGCGATGGCCGGGGCGCGGATCGTGATGCTCACCGCCTCGGCCCACGACTCCGCCCGCTCGCGGGCCGCCGACGCCGGCGCCGACCGCTTCCTGACCAAGCCCTTCAGCCCGCTGGACCTGCTGCGGCTCGTGGACGACCTCGACGACGGCGCCCTGTAGGCCGTCAGCGGTTGAAGAACCCGTCGGTGATCTTCCACTCGTCGTCGATCTTCTGCAGCTCGACGTCGATCCCGGCGCCCGTGACGTGAACGACGGCCTTGTCGCCGTCGACCTTCGCGTCGTCGACCTCGCCGTCCTCGAGCACGGCGCGGATCGGCTGCGACAGCTGCGCGTGGACCTTCGTGATCGCCTCCTCGCAGGTCGACGCCCGGACCGGCTCGACGAGCGGCGGGTCGTCGGCGAGCACGGCGAGCAGCTTGCGCTTGGCGGCCGGCGTGAGCTGATCGCACACCGCCTTCTCGTCGCCCTTCGACAGGCCGCTGACGGCGGTGCTGACCGTCTCCTCCGGGCTCGGGGAGCCGCCGCACCCGGCCGCGGCGAGCGCCGCGGCGAGGAGGATGGTGAGGCCGGTGCGGCGCATCGGCCCGAGGCTAGCGCCTCGCCGCGCGCGGCACCGGCGGTTCCCGGTACGTTGCCCGCGATGACGATGACGCTCGACGAGGCCCTGCTGGCGCTCAACGACCGCCTCGGCCACGAGGTGACGGCGTGGGTGGAGGTCGCGCACGAGACGCCGCTGCTGATCGCATCCGGGCTGCTGGAGAACTGGAGTCAGGAGACGACGGGCCTGCCGGTCGAGGCCGCCCCGGCACACTTCGACCTGCGCGGCCACTACTCCATCGCCGAAGCACGCTTCGACCTCAGCGAAGCGCCCGTCGAGTCCGTCAGCCAGCGCAAGGACGGGCTGACGTTCCGGATCGAAGGCGGCGCGCGCCTGGTCGTGACCTGGACGCCGGTCGTCGATCCCGGCGTCGCCTGACGCACTCAACCGCCGCGCACGGCGACGACGAAGGCGGCGATGCGTTCCGCGAGGGCGCGACACTCCTCGTCGTCGAAGCCCGCCAGCCGCTCGGCGAGCGGCCCGAGCGATTCGGTCGCCGTGAGCAGCTGCGCGGCGATGCTGCGCTTGAAGCTCTTCTCGACGTGCAGCAGCTCGCGCGGGCCGAGCGTGTCGGGCAAAAACGGCAGCTGCGTCTCGGTGATGATCGGCAGGTCGTACTCGATGTCGTCGGGCAGCTGCGCCTCGGCATCCGCCGCGAGCTCGGCGAGCTCGGTGCGCAGCGCGCGGATGGTGTCGGTTTGCGCGTTGTCCGTCGCGCGGGCGTCCTTCATCTCGTCATCCTCGGCGGCGGGATCGTGCCCGAGCGCCTCGGCGGCCTCCGCCAGCCAGACGGTGTGGTGGCGCAGGAGCGCGTCGAAGCCGAACAGCGCCGAGAGCCCGCCACTGGCGTCGGCGAGCGTCAGCAGCGCCTGGTCGGGCGGGACGGCGAAGCGCAGGACCGACATCGCGGGGAAGGTACTGCGTGGGGCTGCCGGCCGCAGGAGCCTGCGACCAGCGGAAATCGACCGCGTCGGGACGATCCGGGATAGGTTCGTCGCGTACCTGTTCATCACACTGCGGGAGGTGCTCTGTGACCACGCGTATCAAGCTGGCGCTCGCGATCGGGCTCACGGCGGCGCTGGCGATCGCCGGCACCGCCGCCGTCGCCGGCGGCGGCAAGCAGCTCAAGGGAGCGCTAAACGGCTACGAGGAGGTACCGGCGGTCTCGACGTCTGCCAGCGGGACGTTCCGGGCCACGGTCGCGCCGGCAGGCGACGCGCTGCACTACAAGCTCGAGTACTCCGCGCTGGAGGGCGGCGTCACGCAGTCGCACATCCACTTCGGGCAGCGCAACGTCAACGGCGGCATCAGCGCCTTCCTCTGCTCGAACCTCGGCAACGGCCCGGCCGGGACGCAGGCGTGCCCGCCGGGGCCCGCGACCGTCGAGGGCACGATCACGGCCGCCGACGTCGTCGGCCCCACGGCACAGGGCATCGCTCCGGGCGAGCTCGACGAGCTCATGCGCGCGATCAGGGCGGGCGTCACGTACGCCAACGTGCACAGCATGAAGTTCCCGGGCGGCGAGATCCGCGCCCAGCTGCGGGCGGGCTGGGCGCACGGGCGTTAGCGCGCTGCTGTTTGACGTAGCGGCGAGCGGTGGGCGGACGTGGGACGCCGACCGCTTCGCTGCTGCGGCCCGAGCGGGGCGCGTTCGCACTGACAGCCATGGAGAAGGCGCCCCGGTCCCGCCGTCGGTGGGCTTGGAGTGGGAGATACCGGCGCCGGTCGCTCCCCCGTAGCCCGCCTCGCCAGCCGCGAACGGCAGCTGCTGATCGCGACATGATCCAACGAACCAACGCGCGGGTCCACTAGTACGTCGCGATCAGGCGGCAGGGGCCGCCGGAGCCGTCCTCCCACGGGATCACGCCAACCACGACGTTGGCGCCGCGGGGCGGGATCTTCGACAGGTTCGCGACGTTCTCCAGCCCGTAGCGGTCGGCGCCCAGCAGCCGCTTGTGCACGTCGAAGGTGGACGACGCGCCGATGTCCAGGCTCAGCGTGTCAACACCTATGCCGGTGATGCGGCGCGTCCTGAGCAGGACATCGAGCGCCTCGCGTCCAAATCCCGGGAAGTGGAACTTGCCGTCTGATCCGACGTTCTTGAACGCGGTCGGGTCGCCCAGGCGCCTTTCCCACCCGGAGTACATGAAGACGATCGCGCCGCGGGGGATCTGGCCATGGCGGCGCTCAAAGCGGCGCAGGTCAGACGGCTCGACCATTGCGTCGGGATCACGCGCCGCGCGCGAGGAGATGTCGATCACGGCAGCGGGGGCGAACAGCTCCGCCGGGCGCAGTTGCGGGACAAGGCGGCCGTCGGCGACGAAGTGGCCGGGAGCATCCATGTGCGTGCCGGAGTGCTCGCCGAACGTCCACTGCTGGCTGTAGAAGCCGTCATCGGCAACGGTGACGAGCGTTCGTCGGGCCGGCGCGTCACCGCTGTAGACCGGGAAGCCGCCGCGAAAGACGTGCGTGAGGTCTTGGTAGCGGCGCGCACCGCGGCGCCGCGGCTGCCGGGCCGCCGCGCCGGTCGGGACCAGCGCGGCGAGCGCGGCGACCGCGCTACCGGCCAGCACCGTCCGGCGGCTGACGATCCCGGCAGCGGACACTCCCTCGGCATCGATCGCCTCCCGAACTGCCGCGACGGTACCTGGCAGACACACCACAGACCCCCTTCGTTCTTGCTGCCGCGGACGCTAACGCGTCACCGGTCCCAGCGCCAGCGCCAGCTCCGTCAGACCAACCTTCGCGGGACTCGCACAGGGGGAACCTCTGGGTTCTCGCGGTGCGGCGATAGCGGAGGCCGTGGTCGCGACGCCGGCTTGCCGGCGAACATGCTGCGGCGCGCGTCCTGGGCGAGCAGTGCCAGGCGAGTGCGTCAGACTCTGCCTCGGTTGGCTTGGGTCGTACCGGGGGGCGCTTCCGTGCGGCCCGACCGGGCGTCAAGCGCGGCCTGCAGCAATGTGCGGGCCGATGCGCGCATGAGCTCGACGGCATCCTCGCGGTCGAGGCGCCCGATGTCGGTGAGCCAAACGAACGCCTCGATGCCGAGCGTGGCGCGGATCGCGAGCACGAGCCTGCGCAGCCGGGCCGCGGACAGGTGCTCCCGCAGCGGAGACAAGGCGTCGTCAAGCCAGTCGATCGTATGTCCTTGGCGCAGGGGAAGCGCAGTCTGGTCGACGCCTGCGGGATCGAGCGAGAGGCGCAGCATCGTGCGCAGCTCGGGCTCGTGGTCGAGGATCTGGCGCCCCACCAGCTCGGTGACGAGGTCCAGGCGGGCCACGGGGTCCGCCGGTGCGTCGTCGCCGAGCAGGGAGTGGCGGCCCAGCTCGGGATAGGTGGCGATCAGCAGTTCGCGCTGATTGGGGAAGTAGCGGTAGGCGGTCGTGCGCGAGATGGACGCGCGCGCGGCCGCCTGCTCGACCGTCGGGGTCACGCCCTCGGCGAGCAGCCGGCGGGTCGCGTCGAGCATCGCGGTGCGAGTGCGCGCCTTCTGGTTCGTCCGTCCCGTCCTCTCATATGGGATTGACATGCTCATGATGGTAACTGTAGTCTCATGGGCACCGGAGTCCCATCTTACTCGTGGCAACGACGCGAAGGAGCCTCATGAGCACCGCAGTTCCGATCATCCGCCAAGACGGCGACGGCGAGCAGATGTGGTTCGCCGGCGGCGGCGTCTTCACGTGGAAGGCCACCGCAGCCGAGACGGCGGGGGCCTTTACGATCCTCGAGGACCGCATGGAGCGCAACAAGATGACCCCGATGCACCTGCACCCCGAACAGGACGAGACGGTCTACGTGCTCGACGGAGACCTGCTCGTCGACATCGAGGGCGAGCAGCACGCCGTTCACCGAGGGGGTCTGTTCTTCGCGCCGCGCGGTGTTCCCCACGCGTTCATGGTCACCTCGGAGACCGCGCGCGTGCTCGCCTTCATGGTCGACGGGTCGGGCGAGAGCTTCTACCGCCAGGCAGGTCGGCCGATCACGAGCCCCGCCGACGCCGAGCAGCCCGCCGACTTCGGTCTTCTACGGCAGGTCGCGGAGAGCTCGCCCTCGATCGAGCTGATCGGACCGCCTCCGTTCGAGCCGGTGGCCGCCGCCTCCGCACCAGCCTGAGACGCCCGCCGCGTGCCGGATCAGCGACGCCAGGGCCCCAAGAAGTAGCAAGATCAGCAGCCCGGCAACCGCTGGGACTGCTGAGCGCTTCGCGCGGTGAGGCGGACAACCCGGACACTGCTTTCGCTTGGGAGCCGCTCTCAT
>DATMJM010000072.1:0-2978 GCA_035553935.1 Solirubrobacteraceae bacterium | reverse complement strand
ACCCGCCGGCCGGCGCGGGCGCGAGCCTGTTCTAGCGGCCGGGCGCGCACGACGCGCCAAGCGCTTGTCTAGGCTTATTCGCGCGATGGCCCATCTCTTCATCTGCCCGAACTGCGGCAACCGCACCTCGGAGTCCGACCGCACGGCGGGCTTCACTCGCCAGGCGAAGGGGTGCGCGAAGTGCGGCTTCGGGTTTCTCTTCGAGCTGCTCGACGACTACTACCCGGCGCCCAACGCCGCGTTCTTCGTGTGCGATCAACAGGGGCGCGTGATCGGCTGCGGCCGCGGCTCGTTCGAGCTCACGGGCCTCGACGACGAGCGCGTCATCGGCCGCAAGGCCAACGAGGTCCTCGGGTTGAAGTTCGCCGACGGCAGCGACCATGTCGGCACGGTCTTGGAGTGGGGCGTGCGCGCGCTCGACAAGCCGGTCGAGGTCAACGCCGAGGGCGACCTGCCCGCGACCGCGACCGCAGACCTCTTTCCCGCCTACGACGACGACGGTGGCTTGCTCCTCGTCCTCACCCCCGCCAAGTAACCTGCCGAATAGGTCATCGTGAGCGACCGACGACGCAACCTCTTCATCCTGCTGCTCATCGCGGGACTCATGATCGCCTCCGCGGTGGTCGTGGCCTCCAAGCCGACGAAGCTCGGGTTGGACCTGCAGGGCGGCGTCGAGCTGATCTACCAGGCCGAGGCCCGTGCCGGGCAGCCGCCGCCCGGGCCGGACGCGATCCAGCGCGCGATCGACGTCATGCGCGAGCGTGTCGACCAGCTGGGCGTCGCAGAACCCGAGATCCAGCAGTTCGGCGACCAGCAGATCAACGTCGCGCTGCCGGACGTCTCCAACCTGCAGGAGGCGATCAAGCAGGTCGGCACCGTCGCGCAGCTGGCCTTCTATGACTGGGAGGTCAACGTCATCGGGCCCGACGGCAAGCCCGACCCGACCAACCCCGCGGTCACCGGCGGGCCGAGCGGCGGCGACGCGTCGAGCCCCGCCGCGCTGTCGCTATACGACGCCGTGCTGCGTGCCTCCAAGCGGCCGGCCAAGGCCGAGCCGAACAACTCGCGCGACGGCAGCCTCTTCTACGCCGTGAACCGCGAGGCCAAGAAGGTCTTCGGGCTCGGCGAGGAGTCGCGCGCCGAGGCGCTGGAGAACGTTCCCGCCGCGCAGCGCAAGAACGCCGACGTCATCGAGGTCAAGCCCGACACCGTCGTGGTGCGCGCCGAGAACCGCGGCGGCGGCCCGGAGCCCGACAAGTGGTTCGTCCTCAAGGACGACGTCGCGCTCGAGGGCAAGGAGCTCAAGGACCCCGAGCAGAACTTCGACCAGGGCACCGGCGGCTCGGGCGAGCCGATCGTCACCTTCCAGTTCAGCGACAAGGGCCGCAAGATCTGGGAGCAGGTCACCAAGCGCATCGCCGAGCGCGGCGCCGAGAGCGTCGGGATCCTGCCGGGCCAGGGCCCGAACGAGGTCGCGCAGCACTTCGCGATCGTGCTCGACAACGAGCTCGTCTCGACGCCGTTCATCGACTTCCAGCAGAACCCGGAGGGCATCGACGCGCGCAACGGCTCGCAGATCGAGGGCGGCTTCACGATCCAGTCCGCCCAGGAGCTCGCGAACGTCCTGAAGACCGGCGCGCTGCCGATCGAGCTCGAGCTCATCTCGAGCTCGCAGGTGTCGGCCACGCTCGGCAAGCAGGCGCTCAACCAGGGCCTGATCGCCGGCATCGCCGGCTTCGGCGTCGTCGCGCTGTTCCTGCTGGCCTTCTACCGGCTGCTCGGCGTGATCGCGGTCACGGCGCTCGGCATCTACGGCCTGTACTTCTTCGCCCTCATCAAGATGATCCCGGTCGTGCTGACGCTGCCGGGCATCGCCGGCCTCATCCTGACCCTGGGGGTGGCCGCCGACGCGAACATCGTGATCTTCGAGCGCGTCAAGGAGGAGATCCGCGGCGGCAGATCGATCATCGCCGGGATCGCCACGGGCTACCGCAAGGGCCTGACGGCGATCATCGACGCGAACGCCGTGATCGTCATGGTGGCGTTCATCCTGTTCGTCCTGGCGACGGCGGGCGTCAAGGGCTTCGCGCTCACGCTCGGGCTCGGCGTGATCGTGTCCCTCTTCACGGCCGTGCTCGCGACGCAGGCGATCCTCGGCACGATGGCGAAGTCGCGCCTGCTCGCCCACCCGTCCGCGCTCGGCGCGGGCAAGCCGAAGGGCGACCGCCTCCGGCTGGACTACATGGGCTACTCGAAGTGGTTCTTCAGCGCGTCGGGCGTGATCCTGCTCGTCTGCGCGCTGGCGCTCGGCTCGAAGGGCATCAACTTCGGCATCGACTTCGAGTCGGGCACGCGGATCAGCGTGGCGCTCGAGCAGAACGTCGACGAGAACGGTGTGCGCGACGTGCTCGCCGGCGAGGGGCTCGGCAACGCGAAGATCCAGCGCGTCACAGGCGAGGAAGACGCCGCGGGCACCAGCCGGTTCCAGATCTCGACGGACAACCTGGCGCCGGAGGAGGTCAGCAACGTCACCAACGCGCTCGAGGAGGAGTACGACCTCGCGGACGATCCCAGCTCGACGTCGATCGGGCCGACGTTCGGCGAGACCGTCGCCAACTCGGCGATCATCGCGATCATCGCGTCGCTGATCGTGATCTCCGCGTACATCGCGCTGCGGTTCGAGCCGAAGTACGCGGTCCCGGTGCTGATCGCACTCACCCACGACATCCTCATCACCGCGGGCGTCTACGCGACGCTCGGACTGGAGGTGTCGACCGCGACGGTGGCGGCGCTGCTGACCATCTTGGGCTATTCGCTGTACGACACGATCATCGTGTTCGACCGCATCCGCGAGAACGTCCCGCGCATGCCGCGCGCGAGCTTCGCGCAGATCGTCAACCGCTCGATGTCGGAGGTCATCGTGCGCTCGCTGGCGACGACCTTCTCGACCGCGCTGCCGGTGCTGGCGCTGCTGCTGT
>DATMJM010000071.1:0-3331 GCA_035553935.1 Solirubrobacteraceae bacterium | reverse complement strand
CACATCAAACACCGGACCCCACGGCTTGCTCCGGGATCCCTGCACAGATAAGGAGCGGGCGACAAGTCGGCCATCCCTCGCCGCTGCTCCTCGTTGTCGTCCAGAGCAACAGTCGCGTCGGGTCACCTCCCCGGCCGAGGTCGGCGCTCGCGGTGAGGAATGGGCGCGAAGGACGCGACGCGAACTCGGGCGGCAGCTCATCCGCCGCGCGCCTGGCCATAGCGCTCGTCCTCTTCGCGCTCGACCTCGTCGGCCTCGCCGAGGATCTGCCGGGCGCTCCGCTCATAGTCACGGGTCGCGTGCTGCGCGGCGTGATCGATCGCGATCACCCCGACCTCGGCCCTGCCCGCCCGCGCGCACAACCCCAGCACGTCGGGACTCCACGACCGGCTTGCGCGCCGCAGACGCGGACGGCATGAAGTCGCTCTGCGGTGCCGACCCGCACGACCGCCAAGCGAGGTGCGCTCGCGCTCGCCGCGCGCGTCGGAGCATCGCCGGCTGACCTGTTGGATGACCCTGCGCGCGCCGCGTGCTTCGGCCGCCGAGCGAGCACCTCAGGCTGCGCCCGTCGAGCTCGGCCCAAACGACTGCACTAACCGCCCGGCGGGCGAGCCGCGGCTGTGCGACGCTGGCGCGCGTGAGGCATGAGGAGCCGACGGCGAGAACCACCGCTCCGCGCGCCACCCTGCGCCGCGTCGCCGCAACGCCGCCGCCTGCCGTGCACGGCGATGCGATGGCGAGCACGGTTCGCAGCTTTCGGGCGCCGCCCCGCACGGCGATGCCGGCGCTGGCGCGAGTCGTGTCCGAGCGTGGCTCGCCCGCGGGCGCAGAGCTCATGCGCTCGGCCGTGGTCGGACTACCCGGCGCCAACAATCCGAAGACCACGTATGCGGCCGTGCCCGCCGACGTCAACCTGCTCGCGGCGGCGGCGGCGAACGCGTTGCCGCCGAACGTCGCCGCGTGGCCGGGCTGGTTCGCCAATTGGCTGCAGCCGCATCTGCAGACGCTCGTCTCGTCTCCGATCGCCTACACGTTCGACACGACACTCGACGCGGTGCACTGGATTCTCGTCCGCGAACTCATGGTCGAGATCGGCCGGTATACCAACACCGCCAACCCACCGGGTGCGCAGGCACGCACCGGTCGCGGACGCAGCATGCGGGCTGACCTGCGGCTCCTCGAACCGCTGCGCAACGCTTATGACCTCGCGGGAGCGGCGAACCAGAACTTCCCGTTCTGCGGGCGCACGTACGCGCTGGTGAACAGTGGCCTCGGCCATCACTACGCGAGTCGCGCCGGCACCACGATCGTCTACAGCGAAGACTTCACCCGCGGTGATGCCAGGGCCGTCCTCCAGCACCTGCGAAACCACGGCTCCGGCGCCGCGTATACCGGTCCCGACAAGGACGTCGACAACTTCGTCTGCGCCTTCCTGGCTGAACCGTCTCGCTGGCGAGTCGAGCACGTCTTCAACGTGCTCGCGCTGAACGTCGGCGACGACAACGACCCGATCGTCGGCACCGCGGTGCACGCGCTGCCGATGGCCGGCGGATCAACCTGGGAGCCGGGCGCCAACGGAGGACCCGGCAGCATCGCCCACGGACTCCCTCGGCGCGCGCTGCAGTTCGCGCAGAGCACGGGGCTGATCGCGGTCATCGATCAGGAGATCGGCGCAACCGGAGATTTCGCGGCGCTCGCGCTGGCCGTCCGCCGGCAGCTCGACATCACGCAATGAAGGGCTGCCGCGACACGGCGCCCTCAAGCCTCACGGCGGCCGTTGACGTTGCTGTCCGGCGGTGATCGGCGCCGGCGGCTCACTCGGCGGGCGCCATGGCAGCCGCCGCACGCCGCTGCTCGTCGTCCAACGCGGTGGCGGCTGAAGGCTCCGTGACCGCCGTCTTCGCGGTGAGTCACACCAACACCGAACCGCTACGTGCGCGCGGTCGGCGCCGCCGCGGCGACCGCGGCGCGGCGGCACAGCCACGCTCCGACGAACGCGGCGAGAATCATCGGCACGAGCGAGAACGCGTAAACCAGTAGGCCCAGTGCCTCTTGGGCGCCGGCCAGCTCGGTAATGAAGTCGAGCGCGAGCGCGAGCGCTTGGACGATGCCGAGCGCCGCAATCAACGCTCCTACCCAGCGACAACCGGCGCGCGCGGCACTTGCTCGCGCCGCGCGCCATCCCCCGACGACCGCAGCCACAGCGCCGAGGTAGGAGAGCCCGTGGGCCCAGAGCATGTCGAACACGCCGAAGGGACGCTCCTCGCTCTCGTGGAACACCGTGTCGACCGCCTGGCCCGCGACATGAAGAGCCACCGCGAGCCACACGAGCCGCCACTGCGGCGAAGAGAGCGTCCGAGCCGCGATCGACTCGCGTTGTGCGTCGTTTACTGCCATTGACGTTGACTTCCACCGGCTCCCCCTTTCCATGCTCGGCGGGCGTGATGGCGGCCGACGCGCGCCGCTGCTCGTCGTCCGAGGGAGCAGTGGGCCGCGGGTCCAGCCGCCGGCCGGAGACTGCTGGCTTCGCGGAGGAGGGACGGTCTTCATCTACGCTCCCGCTGCTCGTCCACACCGAGCGTAGTCGGCGCCTCCGCGCAGACGGCTCCTTCATGGGCGAGCGGCACTCTCTCGCGGCCTGCACTGGCGCCGTCTCCGGCGGGCCGTCCTCGCCCAGGATCGGCGGAGCGAACTACGGTCTTCCACTCAAGCACGTCGTACTCCTCGAACGTGACCCCGCCGGACCGAAGCTCGGCGACCGTGTCGTCGATGTCCTCGACCGCCCTTGAGGCTTGCGTGAACTTCCGCGTGCTCTCGCCGACGCTCTTCCTCCCCTAGAAGCGGATGCCTCCTGTTTCGTACTCCAGGTCGCCGTTCGGCTGCACCTGCGATGGCATGAGGCTCAGCTTCTCCTCGTAGAAGGCCCTCGCCCGGTCCCGGTCGCTCGCTGGAAGAATCGTGAGTAAAGGGCTATCGCTCAGCATCTCCTGCGTCCCACTCAGCGCAGGTCGTCGATCACGTAGGCGTCGGACCGGTTGTAGGCGGCCTCGTTCGGCCGCAGCATCGTGACCCCGTTGATCATCGCCCGGTAGCCGCGCCGGAGCAGCGCCCCGTAGGCGCCATGCCTCGCCGTGTTGACGCCGGCCATGAGGCGGGCGAGGCCCCGCCCCGCGGCCAGCGCCTCGCAGGCCTCGAGCAGACGCTCGAAGCGAGCCTCCGCCCCCGCTCCCGGCAGGACGGCGCCGAACTTGACGAAGCAGGCACCGCTCCCGGCCTCCGTGCCGGCGCCGCAGTGGCACACGGCGAACCCGGCCAGCGCGTCGTGCTCCTC
>DATMJM010000070.1:0-11939 GCA_035553935.1 Solirubrobacteraceae bacterium | reverse complement strand
GGCGGGCGACGTCCCCGAGGGCCTGAAGGAGCGCAAGGTGTGGGCCCTCGACGTCGGCGCGCTCCTCGCGGGAGCGAAGTACCGCGGCGAGTTCGAGGAGCGGCTGAAGGCCGTCCTCGGCGAGATCAAGAACGCCGAGGGCGAGATCGTCCTCTTCATCGACGAGCTGCACACGATCGTCGGCGCCGGCGCGGCCGAGGGCGCGGTCGACGCGGCTCAGATGCTGAAGCCGATGCTCGCGCGGGGCGAGCTGCGCACCGTCGGCGCGACGACGCTCGACGAGTACCGCAAGCACATCGAGAAGGACGCCGCGCTCGAGCGCCGCTTCCAGCCGGTCATGGTCAACGAGCCCTCCGTCGAGGACACGATCGCGATCCTGCGCGGGCTGAAGGAGCGCTACGAGGTCCACCACAAGGTCCGCATCCAGGACTCTGCGACGATCGCCGCAGCCACGCTCAGCCACCGCTACATCGCCGACCGCTTCCTGCCCGACAAGGCGATCGACCTCATCGACGAGTCCGCATCGCGGCTGCGCATCGAGATCGACTCGATGCCCGAGGAGATCGACGCGCTCGAGCGCCGCGCGATGCAGCTCGAGATCGAGCTCACGTCGCTGGAGAAGGAGAAGGACGAAGCCTCGCAGTCTCGCAAGGAGGCGCTCAAGCAAGAGCTCGCCGAGCTGCGCGAGCAGAGCGGCGCCATGAAGGCCCAGTGGCAGGCCGAGAAGGAGAAGATCACGGCGATCTCCGACCTCAAGGAGCAGCTCGAGACCGCGCATCGCGATGCCGAGCGCGCCGAGCGCGAGGCCGACCTGCAGCGCGCGGCCGAGCTGCGCTACGGGCGGATCCCCGAGCTGGAGCGCGAGCTCGCCGAGGCCGAGGCGCGCTCGGACGCCAACGAAGGCTTTCTCAAGGAGGAGGTCACCGCCGAGGACGTCGCCGAGATCGTCGCGCGCTGGACCGGCATCCCGGTCAGCCGGCTGCTCGAGGGCGAGGTCGAGAAGCTCGTGCACATGGAGGACCGCCTGCACCAGCGCGTCGTCGGCCAGGACGAGGCCGTCGCCGCCGTGTCGAGCGCGCTGCGCCGCTCGCGCGCGGGCCTGTCGGATCCCGATCGCCCGATCGGCACCTTCCTCTTCCTCGGCCCGACCGGGGTCGGCAAGACCGAGCTGGCGCGCGCGCTGGCGGAGTTCATGTTCGACACGCAGGAGGCGATGGTCCGCATCGACATGTCGGAGTACATGGAGAAGCACTCCGTGGCGCGGCTCGTCGGGGCGCCTCCGGGCTACGTCGGCTACGAGGAGGGCGGCCAGCTCACGGAGGCGGTTCGCCGCCGGCCGTACTCGGTCGTCCTGCTCGACGAGGTCGAGAAGGCGCACAACGACGTCTTCAACGCGCTGCTGCAGGTGATGGACGACGGGCGCCTGACCGATGGCAAGGGTCGCACGGTGAGCTTCAAGAACGTCGTGCTGATCATGACCTCGAACATCCCGGGCGGACGCGAGGGCGCCGAGCTGCACTTCCGGCCGGAGTTCATCAACCGGCTGGACGACATCGTCGAGTTCGAGTCGCTCAGCCGCTCGCAGATCGGAGAGATCGTCGCGCTGCAGCTGCGCCGGGTCATCGACCGCCTCGCCGAGCGCGGGATCGACCTCGTGCTCACGGGCGAGGCGCGGGAGCTGCTCGGCGACATGGGCTACGACCCCGTCTACGGCGCCCGGCCGCTCAAGCGCGTCATCCAGAAGAAGCTCGTCGACCCGCTGGCACTGGCGATGCTGCAGGGCGAATTCGCCGACGGCGACTCGGTCCGCGTGACCGCCGCCGACGGCGAGCTCGTGCTCACGAAGGCCGTGGCGCCGGCGGACGTAGCGGCGTAGGTCCGGAACGGCCCCGCGTGGCGGGTTCGAGCCCGCGAGCGACGAGCTTCGCACTCGCGTACGGTCTTGCAGACCGAAGGCTCGAACCCACTCCCGCGACCTGAGGAACGCCATGGCCAGCCAGTCACCCCTTGCGATCGAGGCATCCGGCCTCGTCAAGTCGTTCGGCGAGACGCGCGCCGTCGACGGCGTCGACCTCGCCGTCGGCGCCGGCTCGATCTACGGCGTGCTCGGGCCCAACGGCGCGGGCAAGACGACGACGATCCGCGTGCTCGCGACGTTGCTGCGGCCCGATGCCGGTTCCGCCCGGGTGCTCGGGCACGACGTCGTCAGCGAGCCCGAGCGCGTCCGCGAGGTCGTCAGCCTGACCGGGCAGCTCGCGTCCGTCGACGAGGACCTGACCGGCCACGAGAACCTCGTCCTGCTCGGCCTGCTGCTCGGCCTCCGGCGCAAGGCTGCCAAGAAGCGCTCGGCCGAGCTGCTCGACGCGTTCGGGCTCGCGGAGGCTGCCGGCAAGCTCGTCAAGCACTACTCGGGCGGGATGCGGCGCCGGCTCGACATCGCCGCGAGCATCGTCGTGACGCCGCAGCTGATGTTCCTCGACGAGCCGACCACGGGCCTGGACCCGCGCTCGCGCAACCAGGTCTGGGAGATCATCCGAACACTCGTCGCCGGGGGCACGACGATCCTGCTCTGCACGCAGTACCTCGAGGAGGCCGACCAGCTGACCGACCGGATCGCGGTGATCGACCGCGGGACCGTCATCGCGGAGGGAACCCCCGCCGAGCTGAAGGCGTCGGTCGGCTCGGGCGCGCTGCACGTGCGGCTGCTGGATCCCGACCAGCGTCCCGCGGCGGCGGACGTCTTCGAGCGGGCGCTGGGCGCCGTCCACCTGGAACCCGACCCCGCCGGCCTGTCGGCGCCGTGCGCGGACGCCGAGCGCGCCGCCGAAGCCGTCGCCGAGCTCGGGCGCGCGGGCGTGCGGGTGGGCGGCTTCTCGCTGGGCCAGCCGAGCCTCGACGAGGTCTTCCTCGCCCTCACGGGCCACCCGGCTGAGGACCAGGACGACGACGGCGCAACCACCGTCCTTCGAGAGGAGCAAGCAACATGAGCACCGAGACGACGCAGGCCGCGCCCGCCCGCCGTACGACCGGCGCCCGCGGCGAGGCCGCTGCGCTGCGCAACGCGCTCGCATCGACGCCGCGCCCGCCCCGCGCGAGCGCCATGCAATCCCTGCTGGCCTTCGGCTGGCGCGGGATGCTGAAGGTCAAGCACGTTCCCGAGCAGCTGCTCGACGTGACGATCACCCCGGTGATGTTCGTCTTGATGTTCACCTATCTCTTCGGCGGTGCGATCGCCGGCTCGACGGGTGAGTACCTCGATTACATCCTGCCGGGCGTGCTCGTCATGTCGGTGCTGTTCACGACCGTGTACTCGGGCATCGCGCTGAACACCGACCTGACCAAGGGCGTCGTCGACCGGTTCCGGTCGCTGCCGGTGTGGCGCCCGGCGCCGCTCGTCGGCGCGCTGCTCGGCGACAGCGTGCGCTACCTCGTCGCGGGCACCGTGATCGTGGCGCTCGGCCTCGCCCTCGGCTTCCGCCCCGATGCCGGGCTCGGCGGCGTGCTGGCGGCGATGGCGCTGGTCACGGTGTTCGCCTTCGGCCTGTCGTGGGTCTTCACGACGCTGGGGCTGCTGCTTCGGTCACCCAACGCCGTCATGAACGCGGGCTTCATGGGCATCTTCCCGCTGACGTTCCTGAGCAACGTCTTCGTCGAGCCGCAGACGCTGCCGGCGGCCCTGAAGGCGTTCGTCGACGTCAACCCGATCTCGATCCTGTCGACGGCCTCGCGCGGGCTCATGCACGGCGGCGCCGAGGCGACGGACATCGTGATCGTGCTCGCGACCGCCGCCACGCTGACCGCGATCTTCGCGCCGCTGACGACGCGGTTGTACCGCCGCGGCTAGCGCGGAGCCGGTGGCGAGCGCGCGGCCCGCGACCAGCCGGGCCGGGTTCGAACCTGGTCGATCGGGGGGGATCCGCCGCATCATGTGTAAAATTTGCCTGTAGCGGTTATAGGAGCGGGCAGGCGCGCTACCCGCTGCAAGGGCAGTGCCGTGACACGGAACTCGTCAAGGCTGGGGCGAAGCTGGGGCATGACCACATCGGATTTCAGACGCAAGCCCGAGCACCGGGTCCCCGTACGGCCATGGACGGCCATCATCCAATCCGCTAGGAGATTTTCATGAAGGCACGGATCGGGATCATCACGATGCTCGCTCTCGGCTTGCTGCTCGGCGGCGCGGGTGCCGCCGTGGGCTACTCGGCGCTTTCGACGGATACCAGCGCGAGCGCGGCGCAATACGGCCGCGGAGAGGTTCTCCCCGTCGCGTCGGGTGGGGCCGGCGACCGCATGCCGCCCGGCGGGGTCGCAGGCGTCACCGCCGACTCTGCTCCTGCCGCGGCTCAGGCTCCGCGCCAGGTGGCCGCCTCGTCGCTGCCGTTCACCGGCTACGCGGCCATCCCCCTCCTGCTCGCCGGCTTGGCGCTGCTCGCAGGCGGCCTGGTGCTGCGCGGCAGGACCGGCCGGCGCACCGCGCCGCCGAGCACCGGCTGACCGCCGACACCCGAGCCCGAGCAGATGATCGGCCCGCGGTGCGCCAGCGGTTGCGCTCGGCGCTGACCTGCGGCCGAAGGGGCGTCGGCTGAGCCACCGCGTCTCCGGCGCCGCGGCGTCGGCCGTACCCCTCCTGCCGGCGACGCTCGTGCTCGGCTTCGCGTTCGCGTCCGGTGGCTTTCTGCCGGGCCCGGTCGGACTCGGCGCGACAGCGCTCGCGGGGCTGCTGGTGCTGCGCATCACGCTCGCCCGGCGGCCGTGGGGCGCGCTCAGCGCGGGCTATGTCGCCGGAGCGGTCGCTCTCGGACTGCTGACCGTCTGGACGCTGCTGTCGGGTACGTGGTCGGGCGCGACCGCCCGCGCCGTCATCGAGCACGACCGCGTCCTGCTCTACCTGCTCGCCTTCGTCGTGGTGGGCGCGGTCGGCCGCAGCCCCGAGCGGCTGCGATGGGCGCTGCGCGCCATCGCGGCGGCGGCGTTCGTCGTATGCCTGTGCGGCCTCGTGACGCGCGTGGCGCCCGACGTCTGGCCGATCGAGCCCGGGGACGTCGGCGGTCGCCTGAGCTATCCGCTGGGCTACTGGAACGCGCTCGGTCTGATGGCCGCGATCGGCATCGTGACGACGTTCGCGCTGACGTGCGATGTGCGCGAGGCGCCCGTGGTGCGCGTGCTGGCGGCGGCGGCCCTGCCGGCGCTCGGCGCGACGCTGCTGCTCACCTTCTCGCGCGGCGCGATCGCGGTCTGCGTCCTCGGGCTGGTCGCGCTGGTGATCGTCGGCAGGCCACGCGCGCTGCTGAGCGGGCTGCTCGTCGGCGCTCCTTCGGTCGCCGTCGCGGTCGCATCCGCCTATGGTGCCGATCTGCTCACGACACCGGAGGCGACCGGCGCGGCGGCCACCGCCCAGGGTCACGACGTGGCCGAGGTCGTCGCGATCTGCGCAGTGCTCGCGGCTGCCGGCCGCGCCGTGCTGCTGGCGCTCGATCGCCGGCTGCAGCGCCTCGCGCTGCCTCCCGCCCTGCGGCGGCCGGCGGTCGGCTGGGCCGCGGCCGGTGTGATCGCGGTGGCCGGCGTCGCCCTCGTGTTCGCGCTCGGCGCACCGGCTGCGGTCAGCCGCCAGTACGACCGGTTCGTGGGCGGCGACGAAGTCGCGCTCGCGCACCGCGACGTGCGCGGCCGGCTGGGCGACACCGGCAACAACGGCCGCATCCAGCAGTGGCAGGTGGCGCTGAGCGCCTTCGAGCGCGCGCCGCTGCGAGGCGAGGGAGCCGGAACCTTCGCCCTCGAGTGGGACCGCCACCGGCCGGAGGCCTATCAGGTCGAGGACGGCCACTCGCTGTACCTCGAGGTACTCGCCGAGCTGGGGGCGGTGGGGCTCGTCCTCGTCCTCGCGGCGATCGTGCTCGTTCTCGCGGGCTTCGCGGCACGCGCCCGCGGCCCGGACCGGGTGGTGGGTGGCGCTCTGCTCGCCGCCGGCCTGACGTGGGCGGTGCACGCGGGAATCGATTGGGACTGGGAGATGCCGGCCGTCACCGCATGGCTGTTCGCCGCCGGCGGGCTAGCGCTGGCCGCCCCGGCCGGGACGGAGCCGCCGATGCGCGCTCCGCCGGTCGCGCGCATCGTCGTCGCGCTCGGCTGTCTGCTCGTCGCTGTCGCTCCGGCGCGCGTCTATCTCTCCGAGCAACCGCTGCGGGAGAGCGCGCGCGCGTTCGCGCGGGGCGATTGCGCGACCGCGGTCGACCGCGCGCTGGACTCGACTGAGATGCTGGGAATGCGCCCGGAGCCGTTCATCCTGCTCGGCTACTGCAACGTGCGCCTCGGCCAGAGCGGCCTCGCGGTGCGTGCGATGCGCAACGCCGTCCGGAGGGACCCTGGCAACTGGGAGGGCCACTACGGGCTCGCGCTCGCGCGCGCGGCGGCCGGCGAGGATCCGCGGCCGTCGCTGCGGGAGGCGAGGCGTCTGAATCCTCGCGCGCCGCTCGTCGCGGAGACGACCCGGCTGCTCGGCGATGACCCCGACGCCTGGCGCAGCCGCGTGCTGCGAGCGCAGCTGCCCACCGACTGAGCGCGTCGCGGCGGCCGCCTGCGGCGCGCCAGGCGCTCTGGCTGCACGTCCGGACGCGGTGAGCTAGCGCGAGCTGGCGAAGTTCGCCGTGACGACGGTCATGGCGTGACCGTTGAGCTCTCCGGAGCGCGACCCTATCCCCAGCCGGCGAAAGCGCCGATCCAGCAGCACACGCCGGTGCGAGCGCGAGTTCATCCACATGCGAACGACGGCGGCGGCGCCCTCGGCGCTCGCGACCCACGCGATCGTCTCCCCGATCGTACGCGCCCTGGTGTAGCGGCGCAGCCGCTCGGCGAATCGCGTGCCCTCGGGCGTGGCATGCGAGGGCCTGCCGGCGTCCAGCTGGAAAGCCGAATGCAGCGACGCCCCGCGGGCGAGCAGCGGCTGCCTGCGCAGACGCGGTAGCCGGTGACGCGCGCGCACCTTGTTGACGATGCGCAGGATTTGGCGCTGCAGGTCTCTGTCACTGCTCGTGGCCTTCGGTGCGGCGACGGCCGGCGCGCTGGCCGCGGGCGCGGCGAGGCATACGGCGAAAACGAGCAGGCAAACGATCGGACGACGGGGCATGACGGCCTCCGATGTCGAGGCGGGCGCGGACAAGCCGCATCCGTGCGACCGCGAGCGAGCGTATAGATCTGACGCGGTCGCCGCTTCTCCAGCGTCACAAGAAGCGCAAACTGCGGAGCTTTCCCGCTGCGAGAGACGTTAGTTGGCGAAGGACGAGGGGTACGCGCGGCTTCGCAGGCGCCCGCTCGGGCCGCGCGCCGGCCGCCGCCCTATCCCGGCCCCACCAGATCCCATGCCGGCTCCTCGCCCGGCGCGGGCTCGTACACGCAGAACGTCCCTGTCCGGATCGCCGTGCCGAGCCGCCGACCGAGCGCCGCGTCGTGCTCGGACACGCGCTTCAACGCCGTCCGAATCGCGCGCGTGACGTTGACCCGTGCGCGCTCGGCGTCCGAGCCGGTCTTGCGGTCGCGCCCGTGCAGGCCGACCGCGCCCGCCAGCTCGCGCGCCAGGAAGGCAAGCTCCTCGCGCGCGCGGGCGGCACGCTCGGGGTCGTTGAATGCGTCCGCCTCGTCGATCTCCTCCTGCAGCTCCGCCACGCGCGCGCGATAGGCAGCCTTCGCGCGGTTGTCGAGCACCGGGCCCGTGTCGCCCGCGCCCCGCGCGCGGACGGCCATGCCCTCGCCCTGCACGCCGGCGACGCCGCCGGCCGCTCCTCCCGGTGCGGCCTGCGCGCCACCCACGAGGTCGAGCGCGTGGAACTCGACGTGGGGCGCCGCCAGCAGCCGCGCGATGTGCGTCAGCCCCTTCGCGTGGCGCAGCTGGATCTGCGCGCCGGGCGGCCCTACCGTCCAGATGTCGCCGCGACGGTAGAACGCCGACGGGCCGAAGCCCGACGTCGCCGCGCCCGCCGCCGCCGTCGGCGGCACCGTGACGGCATCGGTGCCGGCGACCTCGCCCGAGGTCGCCTCGGGGCCCCAGCGCTCCTCGAGCCCCACGAGCTGCAGCCGGCGCGCCGCCGCCAGCCCCTCGGCGCGCAGCTCGCGGGAGCGCTTCTCGTAGTCCGCCGAGCCCGACCCGGAGCGGTCGAGCACCTCGGCCAGCTCTAGCCGGATCGCGGCGACCATCGGCTCGGCTCCCCAGCGTCGCGCCAGCGCCAGCGCGTGCTCGAGATGCGCGACCGCCTCGTCGAAGCGTCCGGCGGAGGCCGCCGCGATGCCCGCGAAGCGCGAGACAGGTCCGAGGCAGATCGCCCCGCGCCCGGCGATCACGGCGCGGTCGGCGTACGGCGCGAGCAGCTCGCCGAGCTCCGCCGTGCGGCGCCCGTCGCCGATCCGCGCGCCCGTGCGCACGAGCAGCGCGACGGTCGACAGCCACTCGCCGTCGCGCGGGATCTCCGCGACGCGCCCGGCGGTCAGCGCCTCGAACGCGCGCCGCGCGTCCTCCCTACGACCGAGCACCGCGAGCGCGAACGCCGCCGCCGCGCGCCACACCGGTGCGGCCGGGTAGCGGCGGCCGAACTCCTCGAGCGACTGCTCGACCTCCGACAGCCTGCCCTGCTCGGCGCGCAGCGCGAACAGCTGCACGCCGTACAGCTGCGCGGCGTTCTGCGCCTGCGTGCGGCGGCCGATCGCGAACGCCTCCCCGGCGAAGCGCTCGGCATCCGCCAGCCGCCCCTCGAGCAGCGCACGCGTGGCGCTGAACAGCGGCACGTACCAGAGGTGCAGCGGGTCGCGCAGCTCCTCCGCCAGCCGCGCGTGCACGGCCAGCTCGATGTCCGCCCCGACCCAGTCGCCGAGCTCCATGAGCGAGACGATCCGCCAGACGTGCCCGCGCAGCACGAGCTCGCGGTCGCGCACCTCCTCGCCGAGCGCGACGACGTCGCTCGCGATCTGCAGGCGCTGGACGGAGTTCTCCGGGCCCCAGAGCGTGAGAAAGCGCGCCGACAGCGTCGAGGCCAGCGTGGCACGGTCGCCGAGCCGCCGTGCCATCGCGACCGCCTCGTCGCCCAGGTGCACCCGCTCGCCGGTACGGTCGGAGAAGTACAGCTCGGTCGCCAGGCGCCCGAGCACGCGGGCCAGCAGCGGCGAGTCCTGCTCGCCGAGCGCCTCGCGCGCCTCGGTCAGCAGCGCGACGAGGCCGTCGTCGACGCGCCCGAACTCGAAGCCGCCCATGCCGGCGCCGTAGCCGAGCGCCGCCCGCGCGAGGCGCTCCGACGAGCCGAGCCGGCGCGCCAGCCCGGCTGCGCGCAGGAACGTCGCGCGCGCAGCACGCGAGTCGCCGGCGCGCGACTGCGCGGTGCCGAGCGCCAGCAGCAGGTCGCAGCGGCGCGGCACGTCGGCGCGCTCCTGCAGCCCGTAGGCCTGCAGCGCGCGCTCGAAGTGGTTGGCGGCGTCCTCGTAGGCGACGAGCTTCAGCGCGCGCTCGCCTGCGCGCACCGAGTAGTCGATGGCGCGCGCCGGCTCGCCCACCGTCGCGGCGATGAAGAAGTGGTGGGCGAGCTCGGCCACGCGCGGCTCGGGATCGGCGGCGTACAGCTCCTCGAGCGCGATGCCGACCTCGCGGTGCAGCCGGCCGCGGCGCTGCGGTCCGAGATCGTCGTAGAGCGTCTCGCGGATCAGCCCGTGGGAGAAGGCGTAGGCACCGAGCGCCGCGGGTCGCTCGGCGATCACGCCGCTGTCGACGGCCTCGCGGAGTGCCTCGTCGAGCTCGGCGGCCTCGCAGCCGCTGACGCGCTGCAGCGTGTCGATCCGGAACTCGCGCCCGATCACGGCCGCGGTGCACAGCAGCCGTCGCGTGCGGTCGGGCAGCGGCTCGAGGCGGTGGCGGATCGTCTCGCGCACGCCGTCCGGGATCCGCGCGCCGACGACCTGGTCGGGGTCGTCGAGCCTGCCCTCGGCGCTGAGCAGCCGCACGACCTCGTCGACGAAGAACGGGTTGCCCTCCGTGGCGGCGTGGATCGCATGCACCACGCGCTCCGGCGGCAGGTGCCCGGCGACGCGCTCGACGACCTCGGCGACGTCGCGCTCGCGCAGCCCGCGCAGCGGCAGCCGCTGGCCGTGGCGGATGATCTCGCCGAGGGTCGCGGCGAGCTGCGAGTCCAGCCGGGCCGCGGCCTCGCGGTAGGTCCCGATGACGAGGATCGGCGAGTCGCGGACGTGCACGGCGAGGAAGCCGAGCAGCAGCAGCGATGGGTGGTCGGCGCCGTGCAGGTCGTCGAGGATGAGCACCATCGGCCGCTGCGCCGCCGCCGCGCGCAGCAGCGCGGTGATCGCGTCGAACAGCTGGAAGCGGGCGGCGTCCGAGCGGGCGACGTCGGCCGCGGCCGCACCGTTGTGCTGCGCGGCGCGCGCGAGGCCGGGCACGAGCCGGGTCAGCCGCTGCGTCGCCTCCGGTCCGAGGGCCGACAGCGCCTCGTCCATGTCGCGCTCGGCGGCGAGGCGGCGCAGGATCCGCAGCCACGGCCAGTAGGCGGGCGCGCCGCCGCCGTCCCACGCTCGCCCCCAGAAGACCGAGGCCCCCGCGGCTGTGGCCTCGGCGCCGATGGCGTCGGCGAGCGCGGTCTTCCCGACGCCGGGATCGCCGGCCACCATGAACAGGCGCCCGCGCCCCGCGAGCGCGCTGTCGAGCCCCTGGCGCAGCTCGGCCAGCTCGCGATCACGACCGACCAGGCTCCCCGTGCCAACGCCCACGGTGGGAGTGTAGGTGCGTCAGGAGATCCGGACCGGCTTGCGCACCCACGGCGTGCGGCGCCTGCTCGTCGCGCGCTCGTACCGACTTCTGGTGTCGAACTGCAGGATCCACTTTCCGCGCCGCGCCTCGAACGGGAACAGCCGGCGCTTCTTCGTCCGGGTGATCCGCCCGCAGACGCCCACCGCCCTGCCGAGGCGCACCGTGCGCCGCGCGTTGCCGCTCGGGTCGACGTAGTGCAGGTAGACCGGTGCACGCCGCTGGACGAGGCCGAAGCCGTGGACGGTGAAGCGCACGCGCAGCGTCCCCGGGTTGCCGCTGGAGGGCCGGAAGTTCGCGAAGATCTTCGTCGATCGGTACGTCGTCATCGCCGTGTTGATCGTGTCGCTCGCGCTGAGCCGGTACAGGCGCTCGCGCACCTCGTCGGGCGTCACGGGCGTAACGAACTTGCCGACGAACGCGCCGTTGACGTCCGCCTGCGTGCTGGCGAAGACCTTGCCGTTGCGGGCGACGTTGATCGTCGCGAGCGGCGTGAAGCCGGCGCCGCGGACCACCACCTCCTGGGTCTCCTGATAGCAGCGCGTGTCGGTCTTGAGCGTCGCGGCGGCCGCCGCCGGAGCAGCGGCGGCGCCGGCGGCGAGCGTCGCCACGATTGTGAGCGCGAGCCGGTGCATCGAGCAGCGACGGTAGCGGATCGCAAGGCCCGTTCGCGCACGTTGCCCCGATGGGATACAACCGAGCTCCCCAGCCCTGCTCGCACCCATGGAGGCGCCATGCCGACGTACCTCATGCTCGCGACCCTGACGCCCGACGGCGTCCAGACGGTCAAGAACAACCCGCAGCGCATCAAGGAGGTCAACCGCGAGGTCGAGCAGCTGGGCGCCGTCGTCAAGGCGCAGTGGAGCACGCTCGGGCGCTTCGACTTCGTGAGCATCGTCGAGGCGCCCGACGAGCTGACGATGGCGCGCGTCTCGCTCGAGCTCGGCTCGCGCGGCACGTCGCACTACGAGACGCTGCCGGCGATCCCGATCGACGACTTCATCGCGTCGATCTGAGCCGGCCACCGGTGGCCCCGAAGATCCTCGTCGTCGGCGCGGGCGGGCGCGAGCACGCGCTCGTGCGCGCGCTGAAGCGGTCGGTCGCCGCACCCGAGCTGCTGTGCGCGCCCGGCAACCCCGGCATCGAGGCG
>DATMJM010000069.1:0-2479 GCA_035553935.1 Solirubrobacteraceae bacterium | reverse complement strand
AGGAGCTCTCGCGCGCGGAGCTCGAGCGCATGACGCGCCGCTTCACGAGCGAGATCATCAACGAGATCGGGCCCGAGAAGGACATTCCGGCGCCGGATGTCGGCACCGACGCGAGCGTCATGGCCTGGATCTTCGACACGTTCTCGATGAACAAGGGCCACTCGGTGCTCGGGGTCGTGACCGGCAAGCCCCTCGCGATCGGCGGCTCTCTGGGCCGCCGCGAGGCGACGGCGCGCGGCGCGCTCTACTGCATCGAGGACGTGCTCAAGCACGAGGACCGCACCGTCGAGGGGATCAAGGTCGCGGTGCAGGGCGCGGGCAAGGTGGGCGGCGGCCTCGCCCGGATGCTCGCCGAGGAGGGCGCCCTCGTCGTCGCGCTCTCCGACTCGTGCAGCGGGCTGCACGCGCCCGACGGCCTCGACGTGAACGCCGCGCTGGCGCACAAGTCGGAGCACGGGTCGTTCGAGGGCTTTCGCGACGCCGACGCGATCACGAACGAGGAGCTGCTCGTGCTCGACTGCGACGTGCTCGCGCCGTGCGCGCTCGAGCAGGTGATCACCGCCGACAACGCGGCACAGGTGAAGGCGCGGATCGTCTGTGAGGGCGCGAACGGCCCGGTCACGCCCTCGGCGGACGAGATCCTCGACGACAACGGCGTGATCGTCCTTCCGGACGTGCTCGCGAACGCGGGCGGCGTCGTCGTCTCCTACTTCGAGTGGGTGCAGGGTCTGCAGGAGTACTTCTGGAAGGAGGAGCAGGTGAACGCCCGCCTCAACGAGATCGTCACCCGCGCCTTCGACGAGACGTGGGCGCTCCACGAGCAGCACGGGACGAGCCTGCGCAACGCCGCGTACGGGATCGGCGTGCGGCGCGTCGCCGAGGCGACGGTCACCCGTGGCATCTACCCCTAGCGCGCGCGTCACCGTCTACACCGCCGCCGGCTGCCACCTCTGCGAGCGAGCGCTCGACGTGGTGCGCGAGGTCTGCGGCGCCGGGGTCGCCGTCGTAGACATCGGTGGCGATCCGGAGCTCGAGCGGCGCTATCGCGAGCGCATCCCCGTCGTCGCGGTGGACGGGCAGGACGCCTTCACCTACTTCGTCCAGCCGGACGCCCTGCGCGCCCGCCTCGGCACCGCGTGACGGTTCCCCGGTGGGGCGGCGGACCGCCCCTGGCATCATGTGCGCCGTTGTCACAAGCGAGGAAGGGAGCGCCCGCGTGGCGGATCGTCTGACGGTGGGGGTGGCTGCACGGCTGAGTCGCTACCTGCAGGTGCTGACCCAGGCGAAGAAGATGGGGAAGGAGCGGATCTCCTCGCAGGAGATCGCCGACTACACGAACATCAACGCCACCCAGATCCGGCGCGACCTCTCGCACTTCGGGAAGTTCGGCAAGCGCGGCGTCGGTTACTCGATCGACGGGCTGCTGGGGGAGATCCGGAAGATCCTGCGCACGCAGGGGCAGCACAACATCGCCCTCGTGGGCGCCGGCCGCCTCGGCCAAGCGATCGCGAGCTCGCCCATCTTCGCGGAGCACGGCATCAACATCGCCGCCGTCGTCGACACCGACCCGGACAAGGTCGGCCGCAAGATCGGCTCGCTCCACGTGTCGCCCTACGGTGAGCTGCGGGACCTCGTCCGCGACAACAACATCATCGTCGGCGTCCTCGCCGTGCCTGCCGGGGGCGCGCAGGAAGCCGCGAACGATCTCATCGACGCGGGCGTGAAGATCATCTTCAACTACTCGGAGGCGCTCCTCGACGTGCCGCCGGACGTGGCCGTGCACGCGTCCAACCCGGCCGTCGAGCTCCTCTACGCGCTCTACTTCCA
The DNA here is from genome assembly GCA_035553935.1 of Solirubrobacteraceae bacterium. GTDB lineage: Bacteria > Actinomycetota > Thermoleophilia > Solirubrobacterales > Solirubrobacteraceae > CADCVQ01. The sequence goes on along the minus strand of DATMJM010000069.1, from coordinate 652 downwards.
TCTGACTTAGTGGCACTGTGCCACTAAGTCGGCTCCTCGCATGAGGATCCTGCTCTGGCACGGATACCTGCTCGGCGGGACGGGGTCGAACGTCTACACCCGGGCGCTCGCGCGCGAGTGGAGCCGCGCCGGGCACGACGTGACCGTGCTCTCGCAGGAGCCGCACCCGGAGCTGCATGACCTCGGCGGCGCCGCGTCGGTGCGGCCGGACGTGGGCGGGCTGCTGCCCGTCTTCGTCCTCGACCGCTACGAGGGCTACGACGTGAAGCTCGTGCAGGGCTGCACGCGGGCGGAGCTCGACGCGTGGGTGGAGGCGAACGCGGCGGCGCTGCGGGACCTCTTGCCGGCCGACGTCGTGTTCGCGAACCACGTGCTCCTCGGTGGGCCGGTCGCCGCGGCCAGCGGCGCGCCCTACGCCGTCAAGGCGCACGGCTCCGAGCTCGAGTACTCGCTGCGCGGAAGTGCCGAGCTGGCGGCGTGGGGGCGGGAGGCGCTCGCGGGGGCGGAGGCCGTCTACGTGGGCTCCGAGCACATCCGCGACGTGCTGGAGGAGGTCGTGGGACACGTGGAGCGCGTGCACGTCGTGCCGCCCGGCGTCGACGTGGACGAGTGGGTGCCGCGGCCGCGGGACGACGTGCACGCGCTCCACGCT
>DATMJM010000068.1:0-13970 GCA_035553935.1 Solirubrobacteraceae bacterium | reverse complement strand
GGCGTGCCGTACGCGCTCGCCGCTCATCGGGTCGTGACGGTAGCGACCCCTCCCGCCCGTGTGGGCGCGCGGCCGGCGCTACGCGCAGTTCGGCCACGGGCTCGTGCCCGCGCGGCGCAGCAGCCGGGCAGCCATCCGGTCCTGCTCGGCCTCGGTCGCCTGCGCCGGGTCGCCCTTGCCGCCGACCTCCCGCCACGTCTGCAGCGAGAACTGGTACTTGCCGCGGTAGCGGCCGTCGGCGGAGATCGCGGTCGCATCGCCGCCGGATTCGCAGGCCGCGATCCGCCGCAGCACGGGATCGATGCCGGCCCCCGTCGCGCGCAGCCGCGCCCCCTGCACCCCGATCTTCTCGATGCCGAGCGCCTTGAGCGTCTGCGGCCCGATCACGCCGTCGACCGTGAGGCTCGCGCGGCGCTGGAAGCGCTTCGTCGCCGCACGCGTACGCGGGCCCACGATGCCGTCGGCGGCGACGCCGAGCGCGCGCTGCGCAGCGGCGATCGTGTCGGTGCTCAGGCCGTCGCCGACCGATACGGACTTCTGCGCGACCGCGCCGCCGCACACCAGCAGGATTCCCGCCGTCGCCGCGAGCACCGAGCGCCTGCCGCGCAGAATCCGCCTGCGGCGCAGCCGCGCCGTGGCGCGGCGCACGCGAGCGGCGCGCAGCGAGCGGCGGTAGGCGAGCTCGCGCGCCGCGTCGCGCTCCTGCGAACCGGTGTCGCGAACTGCCGATGCCTCGTCGCTGCCTGTCATGTGGGCGCTCCTCCTTCGTCGTCTCGGCGCCTACGGGGTTAGCTGTCGGGCTCGCGCTGTGACGTGCGCTACGCCGCCGGCACCGCCGCGAAGGCAGTGGGTGGCGATTCGCCCCGTGGCCGCACGGATGCGGCCGGATGGATCCCCCGCTCCCGGCCGCGCTGGGCGCCCGGGACTCGGCTCGTTATGGAAAGCAGCGGTGCATGGTACGCGGCCGCCGGACGGAACGTCGCGCCGTCGTGGCCGCGGGGGAACGCCGTCACCCCGCTGGGGACTGGGCGCGGCGGCCGGCGGGCGCGACGGTCGTGGCGTCAACCACATCCGCAAAGGAGCAGCCCATGGCCACCGTCACAAAGAGGCCGTCCGCGCAGGACGGCATCGCGCGCGAAGCGTCCAAGGACCCGTCCGTCCACCGCGCGCTCATCGTCGTCGACCCACCGATGCGCGGCCGCGACGTCGCCAACCTCCAGCGCGCGACGCGCGCGCGGCTGCTGGCCCGCGGCCTCGCCGACGACATCGCCGTGCCGGTCCACGGCGCGTTCACCGCCGCGACCGCGCTTGCATGCATCGAGGCGCAGTACTGGCTCGGGCTGCGCTCGGACACCTACCTGCGCAAGGACGAGCACGGCCACCGCCTCGTGACGGAGGGCGCGCAGCGGATCCTGCGGACGCCCGGCTCGCGCAGCGAGCCGCAGCTGGCGCGCGCGAAGGTCCGCAGCATCCGGCTCGCCGACGGGCCGCGCCTGTTCGGGGGCCTCGCCGCTGAGATCGGCGCGCGCGGCAGGGGTGCGGCGAGCGCGATCGCGTTCGCCGAGCGGCACGTGGGGACGAAGGAGTCGCCGCCCGGGTCGAACTCCGGGCCGAAGATCAACGACTGGTGCGAGCTCGCCGGCTACGACCAGCCCGTGCCGTGGTGCGGCTGCTTCGTGAACGCCTGCATCGTCGCCGGCGGCCTGCCGTCCGGCGCCTCGTGGGGCATCGGCTACACCCCGTCGATCCTGGCGCGGGCCCGCAGCCGCCGTGACGGCTGGTCGTTGCATGCCACGGGCATCCGCGGCGACCTCGCGCTGCTGGACAGCAGCCCGCGAGGCGATCCCGTCGAGCACGTCGAGATCGTCGTGGCGCGACTGTCGGACACGCGCTACGCGACGATCGGCGGCAACACGAGCAGCGGCAACGGCAGCCAGTCCGACGGCGGGATGGTCGCGCGCAGGGAGCGCGCGACGTCCGGCGGGTTCCGGATCATCGGGTTCGCGCGTCCGCCATACCCGGCGTAACCCCCGCAGGCCCCGGGCGCGGCGTTACGCTGCGCCCGGGTTCACATGGACGACACGAGCGACCCGCCGACGATCGCCTCGCCGCAGACCGGCTCCGGCGCCATCGTCGCCGGTCGCTACCACGTGCGCGCGCGGCTCGGGCGCGGCGCGACGAAGGAGGTGTACCTCGCCTATGACGAGCGCCTGGACCGCGACGTCGCCGTCGCGCTCGTCGTCGGAGCGGCGGGCAGCCCCACCGCCCGCGCCCGCGTCACCCGGGAAGCGCAGGTGACCGGCCGGCTCGGCGACCATCCCAACGTCATCACGGTCTACGACACGGGCGAGCACGAGGGCGTTCCGTACCTCGTCCTGCGCGCGATGCCCGGCGGGTCGCTGGCCGAGCGGCTGCGCACGCAGCGGCCGAGCATCGCCGATGCCGTGGCGATCGCCCGCGACGTCGCGGCCGCGCTCGCCCACGCCCATGCCCACGACGTCGTCCATCGCGACGTCAAGCCCGACAACGTCTGGCTGACGGCCGCCGGCAGCGCCGCGCTCGGCGACTTCGGCATCGCCCATCGGCTCGGCCACGATCGCCTGACGGCGGAGGGCATCGTGGTCGGGACGGTGCGCTACCTGTCTCCCGAGCAGATCCGCGGCGACGAGATCGGTCCCGCCAGCGACCTCTACGCGCTCGGCGTGACGCTCTACGAGCTCGTCGCGGGATGCGCGCCGTTCGAGGGCGGCGATGCCACGCAGGTGCTCACGCAGCACCTCACCGCGCCGCCCGAGCCGCCGTCGCACCATGAGCCCGCCGTGCCGCAGGCGCTCGAGGAGCTCATCCTGGCGCTGCTCGCGAAGGAGCCCGCGCGGCGACCCGCCGCAGAGGACGTGATCGGCGGCCTGGATGCCATCGCGGTCGGTGCGCCGTCACCGCCGGGCGCCGCCCCCGTCCGGCCGCGGGCCGCGGCGCGCCGGATCGTCTCGGTTCTGGCCGCGCGTGCCGACGCCGGCGACCCCGAGGCGCTGCACGTCGTCCTCGATCGCTGCGCGACGGTGATCGAGCAGCATGGCGGCACCGTCGAGCGCTACCTCGGCGACGCGCTGCTGGGCTTCTTCGGACTCGAGGAGTCCCACGACGACGACGCGCTGCGGGCCGCCCGGGCAGCGCTCGAGCTGCAGGCGACGACGTCGGAGCTGCGTCTCGGCATCGAAGCGGGCGAGGTGTTCGTCAGCGCGGACACGCGTGGCGCGACCGTCGCGACCGGCGCGCCGATCACCGCCGCCGGGCGGCTCGCCGAGGGCGCCGCCGACGGCGAGATCGTGCTGGGCGACACGGTCCGGCGCGTCGTGGCGGCGCAGGCGAGCGTCGATCCCGCGAGCGGTCGCCTGCTGGAGCTGCATCCCGAGCAGCCGGGGCTGCTGCGCCCGGCGACGACGCCGTTCGTCGGCCGCCAGCGCGAGCGCGCCGAGCTTCGGGACGCATTCGAACGCGTCCGCGACGCGCGAGCGTGCCGGCTCGTGACGCTCGCCGGCCCGCCCGGCATCGGCAAGTCGCGCCTCGCGCGCGAGTTCCTCGCGGACGTCGGCGAGGAGGCGACAGTCCTCGTCGGACGCTGCCTGTCCTACGGAGAGGGCACGACGTATCGCGCGGTTGCCGACATCGTGCGCGGCCTCGGCGGCGACGACCCGCGGCGGCGGGTCGAGCAGCTCATGGGCGACGAGCCGCCGGCGCTGCGCGCCATCCTCGCGGCGATCGGCGCATCGGAGGAGCCGGCGCAGGCGGAGGAGACGGCATGGGCCGTCCGACGGCTGCTCGAGCGGCTGGCCCGCGAGCGCCCGGTGGTCGTGGCCATCGAGGACATCCACTGGGCCGAGCCGGTGCTGCTCGAGCTGCTCGAGCACGTCGCGACCCTGTCGGGAGGTTCGCCGATCCTGCTCGTCTGCCTCACGCGGCCCGAGCTGCTGGAGAGCCGGCCGGCGTGGGCCGCGCCGCAGCCCAACCGCGCGCTGCTCATGCTCGACGCGCTCGGCGACGGCGAGGCGCGCGAGCTGGCCGAACGGCTCGGGGCGGCCGACCGGGCGCAGCGGATCGTGCAGCGCGCCGAGGGCAACCCGCTGTTCGTCGAGCAGCTCGTCGCCGTCGACGAGGGACGGGACACGGGGGATCTGCCGGCGAGCATCCAGGCGGTGCTCAGCGCCCGCATCGACCTTCTCGAGGACGCCGAGCGGACGGTGCTGCAGCACGCCGCAGTCGAGGGCCGGACGTTCCACGCCGGCTGTCTGGCAAGGCTGCTGCCGGCGGACCAGCGGGTCGCGATCGCCGCTCGCCTCGTCGCGCTCGCGCGCACGGGCCTGATCGGCGGCGACCAGCCGGAGTTCTCGGGGGAGGACGCCTTTCGCTTCAACCACGCGCTCATCCGCGAGGCGGCGTACGCGAGCATCCCGAAGCTCGTGCGCGCGCAGCTGCACGCCGGCGTCGCGCAATGGCTCGAGCGACAGGCGGAGGCTGCGGACGAGGTCGTCGGCTTTCACTTCGAGCAGGCATCCGTGCTGGCGGCCGGCCTCGGACGCCGCGGCGAGCGCGAGCGGGCGTTCGCGACCCGCGCCGCGCAGTTGCTCCAACGGGCCGCGCGGAGCGTGCGCGCCCGTGGCGATGCGGGTGCGGCGACGAAGGCGAGCACACTGCTCGAGCGCGCCGTCGCCCTGCTGGAGGACGAGGATCGCGAGCGCAGCGCGCTGCTCACCGAGCTGGGGACGGCGCTCTTCGAGGCAGGCCGGCTGGCCGACGCGGCGCGGGTCCTGGACGAGGCAGCCGCGCAGGCCACCGACGCGAGGACTCGAGCACGGGCGCGTCTCGAGCGCGAGATCGTGCGCGTGGAGGCCGAGCCGAACCTGACGATCGCGCAGCCGCTGCGCGCCGTCGACGCCCTCATGCCGGTGCTCGAGCGCGCGCGCGACGACCTCGGCCAGAGCCGGGCCTGGGGGCTGCGGGCGCTGCTTTCATGGCTTGTCGGTCAGGTCGCGGCCGCCGACGAGGCGTGGCGTGCGGCCGCCGACTGCGCGCGCAGGGCCGGCGACGACCGGGAGCTGTACGAGGTGCTCGGGTGGCGCGCCACCGCTGCGGCGCTCGGTCCGATGCCGGTCGCCGACGGCATCCGTTTCTGCGAGGAGTTCCTCGAGCTCGTCCGCACCAGGCCGTACGCCGCGGCGCTGGCGGCCAACCCGCTCGCCGTCCTGCACGCGATGAACGGCGATGCTCAGCGTGCCGACGGCCTGCTGCGCGAGGCCGACGCGGCGCTGCAGGAGATGGGCGGGCTGTGCGCGGGCGTCTCGCACCTGCAGGCGATGGCGCGACTCGCCGCCGGGCAGCCCGAGCTCGCCGAGCCGCCGCTGCGCAAGGACATCGAGACGCTGGAGGAGATGAGCTCCAATGCCGCGATCGCGACGACGGCGGCCCTGCTGGCGCAGGCGCTCTGGGAGCAGGGCCGGTTCGAGGAGGCCGGTGAGCTGGCGCTGCGGATCGCCGCGGATGCCGGCCCCGACGACATCGGCCCGCAGATCATCTGGCGCGGCATCCGCGCGAAGGTGCTGGCACGCGGCCGGCGCTGCGGCGAAGCCGAGGGGCTCGCGCACGAGGCGGTCGCGCTGGCGCAGGGGACCGACCTCCTGGGCGACCACGCGGCCGCGCTGCTCGATCTCGCAGACGTCCTGACGACGTGCGGGCACCCGGCGGAGGCCGAGGCGGCGGTTCGCAGCGCCGTCGAGCTGTACGAGCGCAAGGGCCACGCCGCGGCTGCGCAGCGGGCGCGGGCGCTGCTCGGCGCCGGGGGAGCGATCTCACACCCGTGACGGATGGCGCGCGCCAGGTGGAGCTGATGCAATCGCGGGAACATCAACACGGGAGATGCAGCCATGGTCAGGTCGAACTTCACGTTCGTCAGGTTGAGCGATGACGGGACGCGCCTGCGGGTCAACGGCGAGTCGGAGGCGGTCGGCGAGATCCGCGAGCTGCAGGTGGCGGTCGCAGCGCCGAAGCCCGTCGACGCGTCGAGCGTGGGGGCGGACCTCGCGCCGGTCGCCGAGCAGCTCACGGCCACGCTGAGCGGCCCGGTCAGCTCGCCCTGGGCGGCGCTCATCCGCGTCAAGCCGGGCACGTTCGAGCGCGCCGACCTCGTCGTCATCGCGGGCAGCGAGCTGCGTGCGCCGGCGCAGGGCGGCGCGGAACACTCCGCCGAGCAGGTCGCGCTGTCGACGTGGGTCGGCTGCACGACCGTCCTGCTGGAGTCCGACGCCAAGCCGTAGCCCGGTTCGTGACCACGGCACCCGCCGCCTGCCACGGGCTCGTCGCGCCGCGCGGGCAGGACGCGCGCGCGAGCGGGCAGGGCGGCCGCTTCGGGCGGATGTTCGCGCTGCCGCGCGACGAGCTCGGCGACGAGGCGATCGAGGAGCTCGTGCGGGTGATCGCGGCGCGCCCGCAGAAGACCGACAACGACGCGATCCCCGCCGGCTACACGTACCTCGGGCAGTTCGTCGACCACGACATCACGTTCGACCCGACCTCCAAGCTCGAGCGCGACAACGATCCGCTGGCGCTCGTGAACTTCCGCACGCCGCGGCTCGATCTGGACTCGCTCTACGGCACCGGCCCGTCGGACCAGCCGTTCCTGTACGAGTGGGCCGAGCGGCGCGACCGCGGCGTCAAGCTCCTCGTCGGCCGCCCGGCGGCGGGCGAGGGCCGCGCGGCCGCCGACCTGCCGCGCAACGAACAGGGCGTGGCGCTCATCGGCGATCCGCGCAACGACGAGAACGCGATCGTCTCGCAGCTGCACCTGCTGTTCGTGCGCTTCCACAACGCGGTCGTCGACCACGTGCGCCACGAGCGGCCGGCGCTCGAGGGCGGCGAGCTGTTCGAGGAGGCGCGCCGGCTCGTGCGCTGGCACTACCAGTGGATCGTCGCCCACGACTTCCTCGCGCGCATCGTGGGGCGCGACATGGCGGGCGCCGTCCTCCGCGACGGCGAGGAGCCGGGCGCGCCCGCGGTCGTCGAGCGCCGCCACTTCGCCTGGCGCGACCAGCCGTACATCCCGGTCGAGTTCTCAGGCGCCGCGTACCGCTTCGGGCACAGCATGGTCCGTTCGAACTACTTCACGCAGCGCGGCAGGCCGGCTCCCGCGATCTTCCCGCCACACGGCGGCACGCCCGGCGAGAACGACCTCAGCGGCGCGCGGCCGCTGCTGGCCGCCCTCGCGCTGCAGTGGGAGCTCTTCTTCTGGGAGCAGCCCGTCCTCAACGTCACCAACTCGAGCATGCGGATCAACAACCGCATCACGAAGGAGCTGCTCGACGTGCCCGGGCGCGGCGCCCTGCCGCGGCTGAACCTCCGGCGCGGTCGCGCCCTGGGGCTGCCGCGCGGCCAGGACGTCGCAGCGGCGATGGGCGAGCCGCCGCTGCCCGACGCGGCGCTCGGGCTCGACCCGCGGGATCCCGCCGGCGTCAACGAACGGCTCCGGCGCACGACGCCGCTGTGGTACTACGTCCTCTGCGAGGCCGGCACGCGCGAGCGCGGTGGCGGCGGCGCGCATCTCGGGCCGGTCGGCGGCCGGATCGTCGCCGAGGTGCTCGTCGGCCTGCTGGAGGCCGACCCGCAGTCCTACCTCTCGGTCGAGCCCGGGTGGCGCCCGGTGCTCCCCTCCCGGTCCGGGGCCGACTTCACGATGATCGACCTCGTCGACTTCGCCGCGCGAGCTTGAGCGGCCCGCCGGCGCACGCCTACAGTTGGCGTCATGGAGCTGCCGCACGCGCTGCACCGCGCCACGCCCGCCGAGCTCAAGGCGCGCATCGAGGCCGAGCGGCGCGAGCGGCCGTTTCTGCTGTACCGCGACGCCGACGACGCGCAGCGCATCCACGACCTCGGTGAGGCGCCCGCGCGCCTGACGCTCGGCCGCAGCGCCACCAACGACGTGGCGCTGCCGTGGGACGCGGAGGTGTCGCGGCTGCACGCGACGCTCGAGCGCGTGGGCGACGAGTGGACCTTCGTCGACGACGGGCGCTCGCACAACGGCTCGTACATCGACGGCGAGCGCGTGGCCGGCCGGCGGCGGCTGCGCGACGGCGACGTCATCTCGGTGGGCCGCACGATGCTCGTCTTCCGCAGCCCGACCGGACGCGAGTCGCTGCGCACGGCGACGTCCCAGCAGCGCGCGGTTCCGAAGGTGTCCGAGGCGCAGCTGCGCGTGCTCGCCGCGCTGTGCCGGCCGTATGCGCAGAGCCCGTACGCGGTGCCGGCCTCCAACAGGCAGATCGCCGACGAGCTCGTGATCGGCGTGGAGACCGTCAAGACGCACATGCGCTCGCTGTTCGGCGCGTTCGACCTCGGAGAGCTGCCGCAGCACCAGAAGCGCGCGGTGCTCGCGCAGCGCGCGCTCGAGAGCGGGCTCGTCTCGCGGCGGGGCTGACGCCAGCTCGGCGTCACGGCTCGCGCAGCGCCGCCGGAGACGCGCAGGGCGCGAGGTTGCGCAGGTCCGCGTCGTCGTCGTCAGCGGGCGCGGCGAGCGCCGCGTCGAGCGCCGACCGGTGGCGGGCGGCGCGCTCGCGGCCGTACGGCTCGGCGAGGTCGCGGCTGACGAGGAACGCCCAGTCGCTGGACTGCAGCGCCAGCAGCTCGCGCGCGGCGCGCTTGCCGGCGGCGCCGGCGCGTGCCGCCGTCACCGCCCGCATCTCGGCGTCGCGCGCGCTCCAGGCCATGCCGGCGACCGGCGGCGCGCTCCAGGTCGACAGGTCGCGGCCCGCGCCCCATGTCGTCACCGGCAGCCCGGCGGGCGCGGCCACCGGCGCGTGGCGCTCCAGCGCGTCGTCGAGGCGGGCGATCGGCAGGTCGCGTCGCGCCGCCTCCTCGAACACCGCCGCCAGCCACAGCGGGCCCTCGTGCCACCAGTCGCCGAGCAGCTCCGTGTCGACCGCGAAGACGCACAGCCCGCCGCCGGCCACGCGCTCGCGGACCCGCGCGACGAAGTCGGCCGCGTGCTCGCGCGCGGCCGCCGCCGCGCGGGCCGGATCGTACGGCGTGCCGTCGTTGCTCCACGCGCGATGGCGATGCTGCGTGAAGCCGTGGTAGTCGCGGTAGCGCGGATCGGCCGGGTAGCCGCGGTCGCTCCAGACGAGCTCGATCGTCACGCGGTCGATCGGGACGAGCAGCGGGCCTGCGATCGAGCGCAGCGGCCGCAGGTGCCCGTCCGCCGCGAGCACGTCGGTCAGGTCGACGCATGCGGCGTGCACGCCGGCCTCCTCGAGCAGCCCGTCCAGCCGCGGCGCGTAGGCGCACTCCGGCAGCCAGAAGCCGCCGCGCCAGCCGCCGAAGCGGCGGCGGTGCGCGTCGATCCCGGTGCGCAGCTGCAGCCTGACGCCGGCGCTCGTGGCCAGCAGCGGCAGGACCGCGTGCGTCGCGGACGACGTCCAGGCGGCGTGGCGGCCGAGCGCGCCGAGCAGGTCGCCGCCGAGCTGCTCGAGGCGCCCGCGCGCCCACTCGTAGCGTGCCGCGGAATACTCGAGCGCGGCGACGACCTCGCGCTCGCCCGCCGCCGCCGCGATGTCCCGCCGGTGCGTCTCGACGCGCGTGCCGGCCAGGAAGTCCGCGCAGCGGTCCATCGCGCCCGGCGCCTCGAGCTGGTCGCAGAGCACCGGCGTAAGCGACAGCGAGACCGGCGGCGCGGGCGGACCGGAGTCCAGGATGTCCAGCAGCGGCAGGTACGACGTGGCGATCGACTCCCACAGCCACTCCTCGCCGAACGGCCAGACGCCGAAGCCCTCGACGTAAGGCTGGTGGGAGTGCAGGACGACCGCCAGCTCGCCGCTCATGCGCGCAGCACCGCCACGAGGTCCAGCGCCCCCTGCAGCTGCGCCGCGCCGCCGCGCCGCAGGCGAAAGTCGCGCGCGTCGATCGCCGGGGTGAAGCGGTCGTAGAAGCGCTTCGTGATCCCGAGCCTCGCGTGCACGGCGTCCCAGCCGAGCTTCAGGGCGTGCGCGTGCAGCGCGAGCTTGCGGGCGTGGTACAGGCCGTGCAGCTGCACGGAGCCGAAGTGCGCGCGGCACAGCGCGGCGAACTCCTCCGGCCGGTACTCGTGGACGTGCCAGGGGTTGCCCGAATGCTCTGCGCCCGGCGGCGCCAGCGTCAGGACGTTCGGCGTCGAGACGAAGACGACCGCCTCCGGCGAGCCGGCGACGAGCTCGCGAAAGCGCTCGAGCACGCCATGCGGGTCCCGCACGTGCTCGATCGTCTGCAGGAACACCAGCGCGTCGCACGGCTCGTCGAACGTCTCGACCATCGTGCGCACGAAGCGCAGGTTGGGCGCGACGTAGCGCAGCCGCGCGTGCTCGAACGCCTGCGGGTTGGCGTCGACGCCGACGACCTCGACGGCGCCGGCGCCGGCGAGCACGCTCGATCCGTAGCCCTCGCCGCACGCCATGTCGACGACGCGCAGGCCGCGGACCTGCGCGGCGATCCACCCGTAGACGACGAGATGGCGCTGAAACCAGTAGTTCTCCTCGGGCACGTCGGGCAGCGTCCGCTCGCCCGTCAGCGCCAGCGGCGGCACGCCCGGCGGCTGGTCGCGCTGCACGTAGAGCCTGGATTGCTCGTCGCCGGCCACCGCGCGGGAGCCTACGACGCCACGGCCGACATCGTGGTGAGATACGTCGGCGATGGCAGATCGGACCGTCAGCGACTTCCCGCTGTTCCCCCTCGGGCTCGTCGCGCTGCCGCACGAGCTCGTGCCGCTGCACATCTTCGAGGAGCGCTACCGGATCATGTTCGCCGAGCTCCTCGAGCGCGAGGGCGAGTTCGGCATCGTCTGGTCGACGGAGGCCGGCGCGCGGCCGGTCGGGTGCGCCTGCGAGATCGAGCAGGTGCTCGAGCGTCTCGAGGACGGCCGCCTGAACGTGCTCACCCGCGGCACGCGCCCGTTTCGCATCCTCGAGCGCCAGCCGGACATGCCCTATCCCGCCGCGACCGTCGAGTTCCTCGAAGACAAGGACGAGCAGATCGACCAGGCCGCCGCGGACGCCGCGCGCGCCGCCTACGCACAGCTCGTCGCCGAGGCGACCGACAACGACCCCGATCCCGACGAGCTTGCGACGAAGAGCGCCTACGAGATGGCGGCGACGGTCGACTTCGGCCTCGACGCCAAGCAGGGCCTGCTCGACCTGCGCTCCGAGAACGCGCGCATGCGCCTCGTGACGCGGCTGTTCCGGGCGGCGCTTAAGCGGCTGGACTTCGTGGAGCGCGCGCGGGCGCGGGCGCAGTCCAACGGGAAGGTGCGCTTCGGGTGAGGCTCGCCGCTCGAGGAGCGCCCTACGCCGGCTCCCGCGCCGGCGGCGCCGGCGGCGCCGGCGGCGGCTCCAGCGGCGCGACGGGCGTCGCCCGCGCACGGCGCGGCAGCCGCCCCTCGGCCGCGATCCACGAGCCGGCGAGGATCAGCAGGAGGCCGGCGATCGCCCCCGCGGTGATCGTCTCGTCGAGCAGGGTCGCTCCGTAGATCACCGAGAAGCCGGGGGCGATGTAGGCCACGAGCGAGGCGCGCCCGGGCCCGACGTCGCGCACCAGCGTGTAGAAGATCCAGAAGCCGACGCCGCTGCTGCCGGCTCCGAGGGCGAGCAGCGCGCCGAGAGCCTGCACGCTGGGAGCGTCGCCCGGCATCGCGAACGCCGCGAAGGGCGCCATCAGCAGCGCGGCGAGCGTCACCGTCGCCGCGGCGATGCCGATCGGCGGCATCCCGCGCAGGCCGTGCTTGAGATACAGCGCGCCGACCGCATAGCCGAGCGCCGCGAGCACCACCATGAGCCCGCCGGCGAGCGCCTGCGAATCGCCGCTGAGGTCGAGACCGAAGAGCAGCGCGACGCCGACGATCCCGACCGCGACGCCGGCGATCGCGATCCCGTACGGCCGCTCCTCGGCGTCGTAGCGCGCCGCGATCAGCGCCGTGAAGATCGGCGAGGAGGCGATGAGGATCCCCGTCAGCGACGACGCGATGTGGCGCTGTCCGAGGGCGATGAGCAAGAACGGCACGGCGACCTGGACCACCGCGACGAAGGCGATCGCGCGCCGGTAGCGGCCGATCTCGCCGAGCGCGCCCTCGCGCAGTGCCAGCGGCACGAGCACCAGCGAGCCGAGCGCCAGCCGCGCGAAGACGAGGAAGACCGGCGACATGCCGTCGTCGAGGTTGACCTCGATGAACATGTACGACGCGCCCCACAGCGCGGCGAGCAGCCCCATCAGCAGCCACGAGCGATGACCCATCGATCAGCGCGCCAGCCCGCAGGTGTCGATCGCCACGCGACGCACGAAGCGCGCCAGCCGCGGCAGGATCGGCGGGCGCTGGGCGGTGTCGGGATAGCGCAGCGTCCCGAGCTCCGTCGTCACGGCGAACGTGAAGAACTGCGCCGGCGGCGCGGGCGGGACCTCGACCGCGCCGCGCTGCACGAGGTGCAGGTCGTCGCGGATGTCGCGCGCTTCGAGGATCTGCGCGCTCGTCAGGTTCTTCACCGGCCCGTCGTTGCAGCGCGCGGTCTGGTCGGAGACGAGCAGCTCGAGCTTCGCTCCCGGCACCGTGCCGTCGCGCTTCATGACGAAGAGGTCCGGCGACGGCGTGCCGCAACCGCCGGCGGCCAGGCCGGCGGCGACGGCGGCCGCGACCAGCGGGCGGCTCACGCTGCAACCGCCACGCCGCCGCGGCGGGAGTCGCCCGCGCCGCTCAGCTCGCCCGTCTGCGGGTCGCGCCCGACGATCTGCACGCCGCCGAAGAACATGCTCTTGGCGCGGAAGGACTGGATCTCGTGCGGGTCGCGGCGCAGCTCCTCGAGCGGGATTCCCGGCTCCGCGTAGATCACGCCGCTCTCGAAGTGCACGCGCGGCTCGGCCAGCGCCGCGGCGGGCGGCAGCCCGTGGTCGACGACCGCCACGATCGTCTGCAGCAGCGCCGAGCGGATCCGGTTGGATCCCGACGAGCCGAGCGCGGCCTGCACGCGGCCGTCGCGCGCGACGACCGTCGGCGACATCATCGACGGCATCCGCCGACCCGGCGGGGCGTGGTGGAAGCCGAGCGGGCTGAGGTCCTCCTCGCCCATGATGTTGTTGAGGTGCATCCCGGTGCCCGGCACTACGACGCCCGCCCCCTCGCCGTTCGTGCACGTCACCGAGCATGCGCGACCGGCCGCGTCGAGCACCGAGATGTGGGTCGTCGCGCCCAGCCGCGAGCCCAGGAAGCGGCGCGCGAAGCCGGCCTCCGCGAGACCGTCCATGAACTCCGGCGTGCGCGCGTCCTGCGCCTCCTCCATGGACAGGACGATCGCGGGCAGCGACGGCGGCCCGGGCGCCCCGTTCAGCCGCCCGAGCGCGAGCGCGAGCAGGATCCCGCCCGCCGACGGGGGCGGGTTGGTGTACACGTCGCGATCGCGGTATCTCACGCACAGCGCCGCGCGCTCGATCGGCTCGTAGCGGTGCAGGTCCTCGGCCGTCAGCACGCCGCCGCGCTCGCCGGTCCAGGCGGTCACGGCGCGCGCGATCTCGCCCTCGTAGAACGGCCGCGCGCCCTCGGCGCCGAGGCGCTCGATCGTGTCGCCGAGGTCGGCGTCGCGCCACATGGCGCCCACGTCGAGCAGCCGCGCGTCCGGCGCGTAGATCGCGGAGCACTCGGGCGTCGTGCGCAGGATCGCCTCGAGCAGGTGGATGACCTCCGCCTGCTGCGCGTTGACGGTCACTCCCTCGCGCGCGAGCGCGGCCGCCGGTGCGGCGAGGTCGGCAAGCGCGACCGAGCCCCAGCGCCGCATCGCGGCGTCGACCCCGGCCGGATTGCCGTACGCGCCGACCGAGGCCGCCCCGGCGTGGAAGACCTGCCGTGCGTCGCCGCCGAAGTCGACCTCGACGGGCACGAGTGGCGCGCGCTCCTCGACGCGCGCGCCGAAGCCGGGCGC
>DATMJM010000067.1:0-2578 GCA_035553935.1 Solirubrobacteraceae bacterium | reverse complement strand
CGACGTGTCAGGTCAAAGCGGAGGCTACGCCCGCCTCAGTTTCCCCCGGCATTCGGGACGGCACCGTGTGCGATGACATCGCGGCCGCGCTCGAAACGATCCTCTACCGATAAGGAGCCCGCAGCGCGCGAACTGGACCCTGGCGCTGGAGCCCGGCGAACGGCGCGACGCGGCGGAGCAGTCGCAGGTGCGGGTGCGGCACCCCGCGGCCATCAGACCGCAAGGACGGCGAGATCCCCTCCGAGCCGCGCCGTACGAGTCAACTGGGATCCACACCGTGCCGAGCTATTGAGTCGCTCGGTGCTACTGCCCCTGCTGGCGGCGGCGCAGCTTGCGTCCGATAATGCCGCGGCTGAGCGCAAGGATCACGGGCGGGCCGATGAAGAGCGTCGGGTAGAACCAGCGAGGAGCGCCGTCAGAGTCCGGACCGTAGAGCGAAAGGCGAGCGGAACCAGCAGAACGAGAGCAACGGCCCCTACCGGCCGATGCGAAAGCCGACGAAGATGGCCAGAAGGAAGATCGCGGGGAAGATGATGTAGTCGGTCATTGTGCGGTCACCGTTGCCGGTGTTGCGAATGCATGGCGTCCGTGGTCGATCGTGGCACAACGGGAGCCCGCTACGACGGGGCTCCTTGAGGCTCGGCCCATGGCGGCGGTCGTCAGGCATGCTGGATCGTCTACGCCGCGCTCGCCGGCGTCGCGCTAGGAAGTGGCGGCATGCGAACGATGGCCGGGACGCCCATGGCGACGGCCGACGAGTGCCGGCGCATATTGCTCACGGGCGGGCCTGGCCCCTCTCGTGTCACCCGCGTCAGCCGGGTCGGGGAGTGCCGTGGCGCAGCCTGAGCCTGCCGACGAGTTCGGCGCGCAGGAGATCCATCTGACCGTGCAGCACCCGGCGCTCGTAGGAGATGACGTGCTCGCGTGCCGCGAACCGGTCGATCAGATCCCGCAGCTCCTGGTCCGAGAGCGAACCGGGGAAGGCGAACGTCGCGTCGCTCATGACGTCGACATCGCCGCTGTCGCGGTCGGGCGACACCGGCGCTGCCGTGTGCTCGAGCTCAACCGCGAAGCCGGGCACGTTGTGCTCGACGCCGACGTGATGGCGTCCGAGCCTCAGCGCCTCGCGCAGCTCGTGCTCCAGGTTGCGCTGCATCCCGTCGTGATCCTGCGAGTCGTGCGCTGCCATGAGGTCCCCTCGATCAGATGACGATCGCGGCAACCCGGCCGACCCTGCGGGCCCCGTGGCTTTGCGCCCCCGCCTTGCGACGAGTTTGCCTCTACGCGTAGAGCGCCTGTCGAACCGCCCGACCAGGACGTTGAGCACGCGTGTCGACGAGTGGACGTATGTTCGAGCGCGCAAGGCACCGGGACTGCGGGCTCTTGCACCCGAGTTGCGGCCTTCCGCAACCGGTCCGCTCGCGGACCCCGGCGTGCCAGCAACCCCGCTCAGCGCATCGAAGGCATAGTCACACCGCCGGTTGTCGCCCTCAATGCGGACACAGTTCTCGATCTCATAGTCGAACGCATCCTCGATCGAGGCCTCGATGCTCGGGCCGTCAAGGCTCCAGAACGACTCGGGACGGACACGGCCACGACGACCGCAGCCACCAGGGACGCAAGGAACGCGACGCCGATCAAGCGAGCGATCACGACCGGATGGTCGCAGGCCTCGTCGGGGACAGCGCATACGCTTGTCGAGAGGAGACGCTGCCGGCGCCGACAAAGCGCCGTCAACCGAACGCCGGCTTACGGGACGGCTCCGCGAGTTGGGCCATGATGGCGGTCGTCTGCGCGTCCCGCGTCTGCGGCAGGGTCGCGTTTCACTCTCAGCTTGAGAAGGCTGCGAGCCGCTCCGCGCCGACGACGAGGTTCCAAGGCTCGAAGCTCGATCAGCAGCACGCGCAGGCGTGCGTTCTCGGTTCTGGCGAGCGGCCTGGCAAAGAGGACGATGCTCGTAGGCGAGCCGCGTTCATGAACGCGGCGCGAGCGGCCGTGTCCGATGGGCGCCGGATCCCGCCCTCGGTTCAGCCCGGTCCCGCTTTGTGAATGACGGCGTGGTAGCTCATCGTGCTCGGGTGATCAGTGAGTGGAAGATGTTCTGGAGCCGGTAGCTCCCCTCCGAGGTGAGATACGGCGCGAGTCCGCCGACGATCGCGTCCTTGACCTCGTCCTCGCGGTCGGCGCCGACAAGGACCGCGATGCCGGCCGGTGCGACGAGCGCACGGCGCAGGGTGTCCTCGTCCCGAAACTCGTAGGACCACGTGCTGTCAAAGGCGGTGTCGGGATCGAGGCCGGCCTCGGCGGCGATGCGCTCGAGCACTCCGGGCTCGGAGTAGTCGGGCTCAGGTGGCGCGTCGGCGGGGCGAGGCGGCATGAATGGCCTGACGATCTCTTTCATCGCCTCGAGGTCGTTGCGGTCGTGCGGTCCCCAGACCTGGATCACGACCGGGGCGCCCGGCTTCGCGACGCGGCCCGCTTCGCGCACGGCGGCGACGATGTCGTTGGCGAAGAAGAACGAGTTGAACCCGCACACGAGGTCGAAAGTGTTGTCGTCGTAGGGCAGCGCCTCCATATC
>DATMJM010000066.1:0-4822 GCA_035553935.1 Solirubrobacteraceae bacterium | reverse complement strand
AAGAGGTCCTCGTAGGTCTCGCGGCGCACGACGACGCGGGCATCGCCTCGCGACACGAAGATCACCGGCGGGCGCGGAACGCCGTTGTAGTTGTTGGCCAGCGCGTAGCCGTAGGCGCCGGTCGCCGGCGTGACGATGACGTCGCCCACCCGTGGATCGGCGAGCTCGACGTCGCGCACGATCACGTCGCCGGACTCGCAGTGCTTGCCGGTCAGGCGCGCCGGCGTGCCGCCGCCGAAGCGGTCGGCGACCTGCGCCTCGTAGACCGAGCCGTACAGCATGGGCCGCAGGTTGTCCGACATCCCGCCGTCGACCGCCACCCAGGTCGAGACGTTGCGCTTGACGCTCTGCACCGTGTAGAGCGTCACGGTCGAGTTCGCGACGAGCGCCCGCCCCGGCTCGTCGAGGATCCGCTTGCCGGGCCCGAGCACGCGGTCGACGGTGTCGACCTTCGCCGCCACGTAGTCGGCGATCCGCGGCGGCTCCTGGTCGGCGGTGTACGCCACCCCGAGGCCGCCGCCGAGGTTGTACGTGCCGAAGTCCCCCAGCGGCGCGACCGCCTCGATCGCGCGGCGAAACGGCTCGAGCTCGAGGATCTGCGAGCCGATGTGCATGTGCAGCCCGGCGAGATGAAGGCGCTCGCTGGACTGGATGCGCTCGATCACCGCGGGCGCGTCGGCCATCGAGACGCCGAACTTCGAGTCCGCCTGGCCGGTCGAGATCTTGTCGTTCGTGCGGCCGCGCACGTCGGGCGTGACGCGCAGCAGCACCGCCTGCGGCAACCCCCCGCCGACGACCGCCTCCAGCCGCTCGATCTCGCCCGCGTTGTCGACGACGACGTGGCCGACGCCGGACTCGCGCGCGAAGCGCAGCTCGTCGACCGACTTCGCGTTGCCGTGCAGGTAGATCCGCGCCGGGTCGAAGCCGCCGCGCAGCGCGAGCGCGAGCTCGCCGCCGGACGCCACGTCGCACGAGACGCCCTCCTGCGCGAGCACGCGGTAGACCGCGGTGCAGGGAAAGGCCTTCGAGGCGAACAGGACGTCGAAGTCCTGCGTGCGCGCGCGGAAGGCCCCGACGAAGCTCTGCGCCCGAGCGCGCAGGTCGTCCTCGGAGACGATGTAGGCCGGCGTGCCGAACTCGCGCGCGAGCTCGATCGCATCACAGCCGCCGAGCTGCAAGCGGCCGTCCTCGTCGATCCGCGCGTCGAGCGGATAGGCCTGCGACAACTGCGTGCGGGTGGCGGACATGCGGATCGCAGAGTATGCGAGTGGTGCGGCCGGCCACCGCCACGGGCGTTCGCGCATTTACCCTAGATGAGAACCGTTTTCGATAAGCTCCGGCGCCGTGGGCTGGCTGACGGACCCCCTCGCGCTGCCGTTCATGCAGCGGGCGCTGCTCGTGACGCTGCTGCTGGCGGTCGCGGCCGGTCTGCTGGGCACCTGGATCGTCCTGCGGCGGCTCGCGTTCTTCGCCCATGCGGTCGGCAGCGCGACGTTCCCGGGCCTCGTCGTCGCCGGCCCCTGGGGGATCGCGCCGCCGCTCGCGGCGCTCGGCGCCGGGCTCGGCTTCGCCGGCCTGTTGTCGCGAATGACGCGGCGCGGCGCGGCGAGCGCCGACGCCGCGACCGGCCTGCTCCTCACGGGCGCGCTCGCGCTCGGGGCGATCCTGGCCAGCGACGTCTACCGCGCGGGATCCG
This sequence comes from Solirubrobacteraceae bacterium, assembly GCA_035553935.1. Taxonomy (GTDB): domain Bacteria; phylum Actinomycetota; class Thermoleophilia; order Solirubrobacterales; family Solirubrobacteraceae; genus CADCVQ01. Next base: position 3,126 of record DATMJM010000066.1, on the reverse strand, counting down.
GCGTCGACCGGCTCCTGTTCGGAACGCTGCTCGGGCTCGGCGACGGCGATCTCGCGCTCGCCGCCGCGGCCGCGATCGCAGCGGTCGGCGCGACGGCGGTGCTCGCGCGCACCTGGCTCGCCACGGGGTTCGACCCGCCCGGCGCCGAGGCGCTCGGCATCCGCGCGGCGCGCGGCGACTGGCTGCTGCTGGCACTGCTCGCGGTCAGCGTCGTCGCGGTGCTGCCCGCCGTCGGCGCGCTGCTCGTCAGCACGCTGCTCGTCGTGCCCGCTGCGACCGCGCGCCTGCTGACGGACTCGCTCGGCACGCTGCTGGCGGCCGCTGTCGGCCTCGCCGCGCTCGAGGGCGTCGGCGGGCTGCTGCTCGCCTACCACCTCGACCTGCCCCCCGGCCCGGCGATCGCCGTCGTCGGCGGCGGCGCGTTCGGCCTGGCGGCGCTCGCCACCGCGACGAGGCGGCCGCGGTGAGCGCGGGCGTCGAGGTTGCCGCCCTGCGCGTCTCCTACGGCGCCGGCGAGCCGGCGCTGCGCGACGTGACCTTCACCGCGACCGAGGGGCACGCGGTCGCCGTCCTCGGGCCGAACGGCGGCGGCAAGACGACGCTCTTTCGCGCGCTGCTCGGCGAGCTGCCCGCGACGGCGGGAACCGTCCGCGTGCACGGCGTGACGGCATACGTCCCGCAGACCGAGCGCTCACGCCTGGACTTCCCCGTCAGCGCCCTCGACGTCGCGCTGATGGGCGCGTACGCGCGGACGCCCTGGTACCGGCGGGTAGCCGACGGCGACCGCGCCCTGGCGCGCGCCGCGCTGCAGCGCGTCGGCCTGGGCGACCGCGCCGGCTCGCGCTTCGGCGCGCTGTCGGGCGGCCAGCGCCAGCGCGTGCTGATCGCCCGCGCGCTCGTGCAGGACGCCGGCGTGCTGCTGCTCGACGAGCCGTTCGCGGGCGTTGACCGCGCGAGCGAGGAGGCCATCATGGGCATCCTCGACGAGCTGCGCGGCGAGGGGCGCGTGCTGCTCATCGCCACGCACGACGTCGAGCATGCGCGGCGCTGGGACCGGGTGCTGTGCCTCGCCGGGCGGCAGGTCGCCTACGGGCCGCCGGGGCAGACGCTCACGAACGAGGTCCTCGAGGCGACGTACGGGGAGGAGATCGTCGTGCTCGACTGCGGGCACCGCGCGATCGCCGTCCAGCACCACGCGCACGACCACGCGCACTGACCGATGGAGATCCTGCGCTCGGGACTGCTGCAGCGCGCGCTCCTGGAGGTCGTGATCCTCGGTGCGACGTGCGGCGCGCTCGGGGTCTGGCTGCTGCACGTGCGCAGCACGTACGCGGCGGAGTCGCTCGCGCACGCGATGCTGCCCGGCCTCGTCATCGCTGCGCTCGCCGGTGCGCCGCTGCTGCTCGGCGCGGCCGGCGGCGTGCTCGCGGCCGCGGCGCTGATCGCGCTGGCGGCGCGCGACACGCGCGTCGGCGCGGAGGTCGCCGTCGGCGTCACCGTGACGACGGCGTTCGGCCTCGGAGCGCTGCTCGCGCTGGCACCCGACGTGCCGGCCCGGCTCGGCGAGCTGCTGTTCGGCGACCTGCTCGCGACGAGCACCGGCGACCTCGTCGCCGCCGCAGCGCTCGGCGCGGTCGTCGCGCTCGCGCTGGCGGCGGGCCACCGCGCGCTGGCAGCCGCCGTCTTCGATCCCGTCGCCGCGCGGTCGCTCGGCGTCGACCCCGGCCGCGCGCAGCTCGCGCTGCTCGTGCTGCTCGCGATCGCCGTCGTCGCGGCGGTCCAGGGGCTCGGCAACCTGCTCGTGCTCGCGCTCATCGTCGGCCCCGCGTCGGCCGGGATCCGGCTCGGCTCGAGCCTGCGCGGCCAGGTTCTCACCGGCGGCGCGGCGGGCGCGCTGGCCGGGCTGAGCGGACTGTTCGCGAGCGCCGAGCTCGACATCGCGGCGGGCGCATCCGTCGCGCTGGCAGCCGTCGCGCTCTACGCGCTCGCCGCGCTGCTGCGCCCGGCCGGCGCGTCTCCCGCGCGATCGCGCCGGTCGCCCGTCGAGGCGCTCCAGGGGTAGGCGCGCCACAGCCAGACGGCGCCCGCCAGCATCATCACGAGGCTCAGCAGCTGCGCCTCCGTGAGCCCGGCGAGAACCGGCTCGTTGCGGCGCACGAACTCCACGAGCAGCCGCTCGGTCCCGGCGAGCAGCAGGTAGAAGGCGAACACGACGCCCGGCCGGAACGCGTCGCGCGAGCGCCACAGCCACCAGGCGACGAGGCCCATCGAGACGGTCTCGTAGATCGGCGTCGGGTGGACGACCTCGTCGGTCGGCACGACGCCGTCGGGATAGGCCATTCCCCACGGCAGGTCCGTCGGCTGGCCGTAGTCGCCGTCGCCGGAGACCTGGCAGCCGACGCGCCCGATCGCGTAGCCCATCGCGAGGGCCGGGGAGCACATGTCCAGCAGCGTGAGGTTGAACATGCCCTTGCGGTACGCCCACAGCAGCACGCCGGCCGCGCCGCCGAGGCCGCCGCCGAACCACACGAGCCCCGAGCCGCCGAGGGCGCCGCCGATGATGTCGCCCTCGACCTCGTCGAGGTTGCCGAGGATCCAGTACAGCCGTGCGCCGACGAGGCCGCCGATGAGCGCCGCGAAGACGATCTCGTAGGCCCAGTCGACCGGCTTTCCGAGTTCCTTCAGGCGCCGTCCGACGATCATCCCCGAGGCCACGAACGCGAGGCCGAAGCACAGGCCGAACGTCTTCAGGGACAGGCCGAGGAGATCGATCTCGGGCTGCATCGGCCGCCAACGCTAGCGCGCCGCTACAGCCAGCCCATGGGGTTCTGCGGTGCGCCGTTGACGCGCACCTCGAAGTGCAGGTGCGCGCCGAAGGAGTTGCCGGTGTTGCCTACGTAGCCGATGATCTGCCCGCGGCTGACGCTCGCGCCGATGCTCGTGCCGATGCGCGACTGATGCGCGTAGCAGGTCGACATGCTCGCGGTGTGCTGCACGCACGTGAAGTTGCCGTAGCCGCCCGACGCCCCGGTGCCCTGGATGAGCACCACGCGCCCGGCATCGGCGGCGTGGATCGGCGTGCCCTCCGGGGCGTCGGGCGGCTACGGCAACTTCACGTGCGTGCAG
>DATMJM010000065.1:0-3108 GCA_035553935.1 Solirubrobacteraceae bacterium | reverse complement strand
CCTTGACGGTGTTCGTGAAGGCCTTGACGACCTTGAAGTTCACGTCGGCCTCCAGCAGCGCGAGGCGGATCTCGCGCATCGTCGCGTTGACGTCGGCCTCGGTCAGCGTCCCGCGCGAGCGGACGTCGGCGAGCGTCGCCTGCAGCTTCTCGGAGAGCGCGTCGAACACCGCGCCAAGTCTAGGGGCCGGTGGTCGAGCACCCCCGGCAGCCGCCGCGCCGCTCAGGCGCGCCGCGCGAGCGTCACGCCGTCGCGCACGCTCAGCATGACGTTCACCACGCGCTCGTCGGCCGCGACGTGGTCGTTGAAGGCGCGCAGCGCGCGCGTGGAGTCGCTGTCGTCGCCGGACGGAGGCTGCGCGACGCGGCCGCTCCACAGGACGTTGTCGACGATGATCAGCCCGCGCTCGGAGAGCTTGGGCAGCACCGCCTCGTAGTAGTCGCGGTAGCCCGTCTTGTCCGCGTCGATGAAGACGAGGTCGAGGGGCCCGTCGAGCCGCGCGATGGTCGCGAGCGCCGGCCCCTCGCGGACGTCGATGCGATCGCCGAAGCCCGCGGCCTCGATGTGGTGGCGGGCGAAGGCGACCCGCTCGGGATCGAGCTCGCACGACACGATCCGCCCGCGCGGCGGCAGCGCGGCCGCCATCGACAGCGCGCTGTAGCCCGAGTACGTGCCGATCTCGAGCACGAGGTGCGGCTGGGCGAGGAAGACGAGGAACTCCAGGAAGCGGCCCTCGATCTCGCCGGTCAGCATCTGCGGCGAGTCGAGCTTCTCGCGCGTCTCGGCGGCGAGCGCCTGCAGGTGCGCGGCGGCCGGGGTCGTGTGGGCGGCGGCGTAGGCCTCGACCGCCTCCGGCACGACGAACGGGCTCATGCCGGCGGCGGAGGCTGCTGCGGCGACGGCTTGACGGCACCGGAGATCGCGCCGCCGAGGTTGCCGAGCGCCTGGCTGAACTCGCTCGGGATGACGAAGATCTTGTTCGCGTCGCCCTGCGCGAGGCGCGGCAGCATCTGCAGGTACTGGTAGGAGAGCAGGCCCTGGTCGGGATCGCCCTCGTGGATCGCGCGGAAGACCGTGTCGATCGCCTTCGCCTCGCCCTCGGCGCGCAGGATCGCCGCCTCCTTGGCGCCCTCGGCGCGCAGGATCGCAGCCGTCTTCTCGCCCTCGGCGTTGAGGATCTCCGACTGCTTGGAGCCCTCGGCGGTGAGGATCGCGGCGCGCCGGTCGCGCTCGGCGCGCATCTGCTTCTCCATCGCCTCCTGGATCGTCGAGGGCGGGTCGATCGCCTTGACCTCGACGCGGTTGACGCGAATCCCCCAGCGACCGGTCGCCTCGTCGAGCACCGTGCGCAGCTGGGAGTTGATCGCGTCGCGGCTCGTCAGCGTCTCCTCGAGGGTCAACCCGCCGATGACGTTGCGCAGCGTGGTCACCGTGAGCTGCTCGATCGCCTGCAGCGGGCTCGCCACCTCGTAGGAGACCGACTTGGCGTCGGTGATCGTGAAGTACAGGACGCTGTCGATCTGGATGCCGACGTTGTCGCCCGTGATCACACCGGCCGGCTTGAACGTGACGACCTGCTCGCGCAGGTCGATCAGCGGGCGCACGCGGTCGATGAACGGCACGACGACGGCCAGCCCCGGCGCGAGCGTGCGCTGGTAGCGGCCGAGCCGCTCCACCACGCCGGCGCGCGCCTGCGGGATGATCCGCACCGTCCGCGACGCGAGCAGCAGCGCGAACACCGCGATGACTACGAGCACGATCAGGCCGGCTTCCATTCGATCTCCTAGCTGTCGATGACGAGCGCGGTCGCGCCCCTGATCTCCATGACGTTGACGCGGCTGCCCGGCTCGAAGACGTCATCGGGGTCGTACGGGCGCGCGGTCCAGACCTCGCCCTCCAGCTTGACCGCGCCGGAGCCGGCGTCGACGCGCTGCGTCACCACCGCGGTCTTGCCGACAAGCGCGGCGGTGCCGGTGCGCAGCTGGCCGGGCGTGCGCAGGTGGCGGCGCGCGACGGGCCGCAGCAAGCCGAAGAACAGCCCCGAGGAGATGAGGAAGACGAGGATCGACACGGCCGCGCCCGCGCCGGCCAGGTCGGCTGCAGCGCCCAGCAGGGCGCCGGCGGCGAACGGCGCGAGGAAGAAGCCGAGCGTGATGATCTCGCCCGCGGCGAACACGACCGCGAGCAGGATCCAGAACATCCATGCATCCATCGCTGCGGACTATAAGCCCAAGCCGGCGCCGCCGAACGCGCCCGCGGCGGCTCGCGCCGCCGCCCGCCAAGCCGTCAGGCGGACGGCGCGCAGCCCGCCTGGTAGTCGGCGCGCTGCCGGGCGAGCGAGCGCGGGTCGGGCTCCCTGAGCGTGTCGATGCGGCGCTGGGCGCGACGTGCGCGCACCGAGGAGCGGATGCGCAACGCGCGCTCGAGCTGCGCGAAGCCGTCGCGCATGCGGGTGAAGTACGTCATCGTCCGCATGTTCACCCGCAGCTCGCGCCGGCACGCCGCGGCGAGGCCTGCCGCCGTGACCGCTCGGTTGGACGCGCGCGCGAAGAGGATCAGCTCGCTCAGCGCGCGGCGCACGCGCCGGACGCCCAGCAGGCACGACGCGCGTCCCTTGCAGCGCGCGGTGGCGCCGAGTGCCGATCCGACCTTCAGCTGCGCGCTGCACAATCGCCGCAGCCCGGCGAGCATCGCGACGTCGCTGCCCAGGCCGGCACATGCGGCGCGCGCGGCGATCCGATCGGCAGGGGTGGAGCCGTCGGCGTCGGCGAACGCGGCGAACGCCACGTAGACCTCGTCGATGGCGGCGAACTGCTCGTTGGTGAGGGTCGTCTGCGCGGACGCCGCGGCGGGCAGCGCCAGCCAGGCGCACGCGACGACGAGCGCGATGCTCAGGTGGCGCACGCAGCGAGTATGGCTCAACTCAGCAGCGCGCGCGAGTAGTCGTCGGCATCGAACGGCCGCAGGTCCTCGAGCGCCTCGCCGATTCCTATGAGCTTGACCGGGATCCCGAGCTCGCCCGCGATCGCGAGCGCGATCCCGCCCTTCGCGGTGCCGTCGAGCTTCGTCAGCACGATCCCGTCGACCGGGACGACCTGCGAGAAGAGC
>DATMJM010000064.1:0-2222 GCA_035553935.1 Solirubrobacteraceae bacterium | reverse complement strand
CGCCCGCACGTCGTCGGCGCGCACGGCCACGACGGCCGGGTCGGTGCCGCCGGGGAAGGCGGTCGCGACCTTCTTGTAGGCGTCGATCGCCGGGATCGAGATGTCGGTCAGGCTCGTCTGCTTCGTCGTCAGCTGCAGTGCGGGCAGCGTCAGTGCGACGAGGACGGCCGCCGCGGCGGCGGCCGCGAACAGCGGCCGGCGCAGCACCCGCTCCAGCACCGGGGCCCAGAAGCGCGAGGCGCCTTCGGTGCGGCGGAGCCGGTGCACGAACGGCACCCGCACCTTCTCGACGCGGTCGCCCAGCTTCGCGAGCACCGCGGGGAGGACGGTCAGCGACCCGATCATCGCGACCCCGACCACCATCATCGTCCCGATCGAGAACGACATGAACGTCTTGTCGCCGGAGAGGAACATCCCCGCCATCGCGATCATCACCGTGACCCCCGAGATGAGGACGGCACGGCCGGACGTTGCCGCCGCGGCCTCGAGCGCGGCGCGCTCGCTGCGACCGGCGGCCCGCTCCTCGCGCTCCCTGCGGAGGTAGAAGAGCGAGTAGTCGACGCCGACGGCGAGCCCGATCAGCAGGATCACCTCCGAGACCGACTCGTCCATCGCGACGAGCTGGCTGGGCAGCGAGACGAGTGACATCGTCGCGAAGACCGCCGTCAGGGCGAGCAGCAGCGGCACGGCCGCGGCGACCACCGATCCGAACACGAGCAGCAGGATCACGAGTGTGACCGGGATCGAGATCAGCCCGGCCGTCTTGAGCATGCCCGCGAACGCCTCGTCGGCGGCGCGGCCGGTGCTCGCCGAGCCCGACTGGTCGACGTAGAGGTCGGGGTGGCGGGCGGCGACGCCGTCGATCGCCGTCTCGATCTCCTCGATGTAGGCGATCGCCTCGTCGTAGTCCCCGACCGGCTGGAACTCGATCAGCGCGGAGCGGCGATCCTGCGAGATCTGGCCGCCGCCGCCCGCGTCGAGCGGAGAGCGGAGCTTCCGCACCTGCGGGAACGCGTCCAGCGTGCGCGTCGCGTCGTCGATCGCCGCCTCGAAGGCCGGGTCGTCGGCGGTCAGTGTGCGGGACTGCACGAGCACGAACTCGGTCTGCTCGTCGGAGCGGTTGAAGCCCGCCTCCTCGATCATCCGGTCGGCGGTGCGGGCCTCGCCGACGTTCAGGTCGGCGGGGTCGATCGTCTTCGTGCCGACGGCGCCGCCGAGCACGACCGACGCGACGACGAAGGCCAGCCACCCGAGGATGGCCGTCTTGGGATGCTCGGCGCTCCACCGGCCCATGCGGGCGGCGAAGTTGCGCGAGCGCTTCAGTGGGGTCACGGTGGTGCTCCTTTTTCGCCTGGAGCAGCGGGGATCGCTGCTACGGCTCAGGCTGCACGGCCGCGGGACGCCGCACCGTGCGGCGTCCAGGCGTCTTCGGGTGCGGCTCCCCGCACCAGGAGGCGGCGGGGCGCCGCCACCCGGTCTGCGACCCACCAGCCGGCGACGACGACGAGGGCGCCCGCAGCGGCGTCGAAGAAGAAGTGGTTCCCGGTGGCGACGATGATCAGCAGCATCAGCCACGGGTAGGCGCCCGCGGCGACGCGCAGCCCTCGGTGCGAGATCGCATGCGCGAGCGCGACGCCGACCGCGAGCGCGTAGCCGAAGTGGAGGCTCGGCACGGCCGCGATCGGGTTGTAGAGGCTGCCGAGCAAGTCCGAGGAGAGGTCGAGGCCGGTGTGCGCGCTCACGGTGTCGGCGAAGCCGAGGTCGGAGAGCCGCGGCGGCGCCGCCGGGTAGAGCACGTAGCCGCAGAGCGCGATCCCCGTCGCGACGACGAGCGTCGTGCGCAGGTGCGCGAACGCCTCCGGCCGGCGCCGGTGCACCCACACGAGCGCGGCCGCGGTGCCGACGAAGTGGAGCACGACGTAGAGGAAGCCGAGCAGCACGGGTGCGCCGGGGAGCGTCGAGAGCGCCGCCTGGACGTCGCGCTCGACGAAGAGGCCGAGCCGCCGCTCGAGCGCGACGATGTCCGCGGTGTTGGCGCGCGCGGCGGCCCAGTTCTCGCCGCCGGCCCCGCGGATCGCCTCGTAGACGCCGTAGAGCAGGGCGAGCGTCGCCAGCTCGACGCGCCCCGAGTGGGGCCGGGCGGCGGTGCTGAGGGCGTGCGCCGGGGACATGACGCAATCCTCCAGCCGCCCGGCCCCACTCGGGGCGCGTCGAGCTGGCGA
>DATMJM010000063.1:0-11841 GCA_035553935.1 Solirubrobacteraceae bacterium | reverse complement strand
ATCGTCGCCGGCTACGTGGAGACGCTGGCGGCCGTCGCGGCCGGCAACGTCGCCCCGGGCGCTCAGATGCTCGAGCAGGGCCTGGCCAACGCGATCCCGATCGCGATCGGCTTCCTGGCCCAGCAGGTCGGCCTGGGCAACATCCCCGAGAAGATCGTCGAGATCATCGGCCGCCTGCGCGAGCTCGTCGACCGGGCCATCGACTGGCTGATCGAACAGGCGCTGCGGCTGGGACGGGCGGCGCTGGACGCGCTGGGACTGGGGCAGGAACGCGCACCCCCGGAAACCGCCCCCGAGGAGGGCGGCGGCGAGCTGACGGTGACGCGTCCGCTGACGATGGCCTCCAGCGGTCACGTGCTCACGCTACGAGTCGTGGACGGGCGCCCACAGATCCTGATGGCCTCGGCGAGGCAGCAGTTCCTCGAGACGGCGACGGTGTCGGCGATCTATCGCGAGCAACAGGGGGCCAACCGTCCCGCCGTGCTCGGTGCACTCAACCAGATCGCTGACAAGCTCAAGGACCTCGGCGAGGATTGGGCGGCCGCGTACAGCAAGTCCGATGCCGAGAAACGTGTCGAGATCAGCCTGTGGCTGTCGACGCTCGCCGACGTCCTGCAGGGCCTCGGCAGAGAGTTCGACATCCCCAGCCTCGAGCACCTCGGCCACGCCTCGAAGTACGTCGAGGGCAACCAGATCAAGCCGGAGTGGTCTGGTCGCATCCGCGACGTCTTCTATCCATCCGGCTACCGAACGAACACCGAGTCGTGGTTCGGCGGTCGGCTCGTCGCACTCGGGAACCCGGCGGATCCGGCGCAGTTCCGCGACGAGATGACATCCGGATGGGAGCCGAAGACGACGGCCACGATCGACCACATCCACAAGGTCGTCGACCACTGGAACGACGAGGGCAACGGATTGCGCCAGGTTCCGCGAGCTGACTACTACAACGACACGTCGAACATGCGCGTCGTGGCACACAGGAACAACTCCAGCGACGGGGCCATGGCACGCAGGGCCGGGCTGCGCTATCAGCCGACCGTGGGAACCGACTTCAGGGGTCCCGATGACAACCCATGAGCGGGCGGTGCTCTTCCTCCTGTGGAACGCGTCCTCGACGCAGGCCGCGGTACTGGCCTTCGACGTGACCCGGGCCAACCTGCCGAGGATCGGCCGTGGCGACCGCGGCTGGCTAGCTGCCGCCTGCCGCGCCTTGGGTGCCGAGCCGGTGGCGACCGCCCCGCGCGTCATCGCCGCGCGCTCGTCGTACTTCAGCGACTATCCCGCGGACGAGGCGCCACAGGACCGCTGGCCGGACTGCTGGATGATCGAGGCGGCGACCACCGGCGCCCCGGCCGCGAAGCAGGATTGCGGTGGCGCCCCGGTCCCGCTCGCAGCGCTGGATCCGTCGTGGCAAGGTGCTCGCGATCCCGCGCACGACGCACGCGCGTTGATCGTCGCCGTCGGCAGCGCCGGCGCTGCGCGAGAAACACTTCGAGGCGCGGTCGCGTCCGCGCGGGGCGACGGGCTGCGGCCCACCTCGGCCACGGTGAGGGGCTGCACCGACGGCCGCGCCGGCATTCGGCTGCTCATACCGTGCACGTTCTCGCGCGACGTCGGCGCGCTGGAGAGCGTCACCGGCCGGCTGCAAGCTGCAGGATGGGCGACGAACTGGCGCCTTGCTCTGGCGGCGTGAGAGAGGGATCGCCCGCCCCTACGCACGCCAGCCGCGGTTCTCCCCGCCGCTGCCACATAAAAGGGGCAGGCGATGCGCTCGCCTGCCCCCGAGGACTTGAACCTCACCGTGACGGGTCCCCAAGTGCAGACGGACGAACTAACGAACCGAAACAGCCTCAGATCAACCCCGACTCCGGACCAGGCTCCAATCCTAGTGGCGCCGCCCCGCAGCGGCAAGCGTGCGCGCTACCAGTTGTCCTGCTGGGGCGCGGCCGTCCCGCTCCATGCGTGGGCGTTGGCGGCGACGCTCCAGCGCCAGCCGGGGGTCGTCGCGACGACGGCGTTGATCGCGTGCGCGACGACGCCGCGCGCGGTGCCGATGCAGCTGTTGTCGGACACGTCGAGCAGCGGTCCGAACGTGCCGTGGGCGCGGATCGCATCCGTCGCCGGCGCACTCGCCCAGTCGGCCGGCGCCGGCCTGCGAAGCTCCACGGTGTTGCCGCGGATGCGCACGTGGAAGGCGCTGCCGACGAAGATCCCGTGCCGCTCGCCGGCGAGGCCGGGCACGCGCAGATGGATCGTGTTGTCCGTGACCGTGGCGCGGTAGGACAGGCCGCGCCGCTGCCCGCCGGCGCCGCCGCTCGTGCCGACGTGGATGCCCTGCACGAAGCCGCGCACGCGGTTGCCGCGGATCCGTGCGTCGGGCCGCGGCTGCTGCGCGAGCACCTGCGGCTGCGGGAACGCGCGGTCGATCCGCGTGCCGCGCCCGGCGAGCACGATCCCTTGGTCGCCGGCCGCGAAGTCGTTGCGCGCGCGCAGCTGGATCGCAAGGGCCTGCAGCGCGCCGCGCATCGCCGCGGTCATCCCGCCGAGCGCGTTGGGGCGGTCGAACATCACGGCGGCGAGCTGCCGGCGCAGGTCGCGCAGGCGCTTCTCGACGAACGCGGCCGGCGTCGCCTCCGCCCCGGTGGGCGGGATCGGGTTGCCCTCCAGCAGCTGCTCCCACTGGACCGCCGAGAACGGCAGCCTCGTCGTGAACGAGAACGTCGCCGACCACTCGCCGATGACGGCTTCGACGCGGCGCCGCCCGCCGTCGAGCGCAGTCAGCGTCAGGATGTTGCCGCCGACGAGCATCTCGTCGTCGAACTCGCCCACCGCGACGTCGTCCACCGCCAGCCGCGCGACGCGCCCGAGCACGGCCGGCTCGGCGAGCGCGGCCTCCAGCGGCCACGCGCGCGCCGGCGACTCGACGAGATTGCCCTCGATCTCCGCTGACGCCGCGTTGACTACGAGCAGTCCGACCTGGGCGTTGCCGGCGCGCAGCTCGCAATCGCGCACGCGCACCTCCGGGCGCCCCGCCGCGGGCGCGTCGGAGCGCACCTCGACGGCGCTCATGCGGCGCGAGAAGGCGTCGCCGCAGGAGACGGTCACGCGCTCGAGGTCCACGCCGGCGCAGTCGATCAGCGCCAGCGCGCCGGCGAGCCCGTCGCCGACGACTCCCGCCGCGCCGCCCTCGACCACGAGGTCCTGGATGCGGACGCGCCCGCAGCCGCTGAAGCGCAGCGCGGTGTCGATCCCGTCGGCGCGCAGCGTCGTCGCCGCGCCCGCGCCGGAGATGATCAGATCGCCCTTGCCCGCGACCTCGACGGTCTGCGCGAGCTCCCACGTGCCGGGCTGGATGCACAGCCGCACGCTCTCGCCTGCGGGAATCGTGTCGAAGACGCCCTGCAGTCCGTTCTCGGTGCGGACGATGAGCTCGCCGCAGCTCGCGTCGACGATCTCCGGGGGGCGCTCGAAGAGCTCCTCGATCGCCTCCTGCACGGTGTCGCTCGCCGAGCCGACGCGCCCGCCGGCGAACGCGACCCCGTCGGCGTCGAGGTCGCAGGGGTGCGAGAAGCGCTCGTCCAGCCAGGCCAGCAGCTCGAGCGGCTGGCTCGCGCCGCGGTACTCGAGCAGCGCCAGCGGGGCGAAGCGCCGCTCGGGTCCGTGCGGCATCGGGCGCCAGGGCCCGTTGGCATTCTCCTGGCGCACGCGCGCCTCGTACTGCCAGTACTGGCCCGGCCGGTAGGCGCCGGTGCTCGACAGCTCCACCGTGATCCCGTCTTCGAGCACGTGCGGGCCAGGCGAGGCGACGCCGCCGCCGGCGATCTGCTGCGGGTCGAGGATGCCGTGCCAGCGGCGCAGCTTCAGCACGGCGTCGGGCAGCGTCCCGTAGCGGTCGTCGAGCACGACATCGACGGTCACGTCGTCGGGCTCGACGAGTGTGAAGGCGACCTCGTCGGAGGATCCCGCGAGCTCTCCGGCGGAGAGCTGGGCGAGCTGGCCCACGGCGCGCCGCGACGGCACGAACCCGCCCGGGCTGACCTGCGCGAGCTCCTCGTCGCCGAGGTCGACGACATGGCTGAGGACCTCGACGATGTCGCCCGCGGCGAGCGACGTGCCGGCATCGAAGAGCAGGTTCCCGCCGGCGTCCAGGCGCGCCGCGAACAGCTCCGAGCCGTTGTCGCGCGACCACTTCAGCCGCACCTGCGACAGGCCCTCGCCCTCGTGGACTTCGACGCGGTACAGGCGGTTGTCGACCCCCGAGTAGCCGGCCGGGTCGGGCAGCGCGCAGGGGTCCGTCGACGGCGTCGCGGCCGGCACGTCGATCGTCAGCCGGGCGCCGGACTCGGCGACGCTTGCGAACGCCTCGCGCAGCGTGCGCGCCGTGTCGTCGACGGTCGCCGGAAGCGCCCCGCCGACGGTCGCGAGCTTGACCTGCCCGACGAGCTGCGCGCGTGCCGTCGTGTCCGACGCGCCGAGCGCCTCCTCGCGGATGCCGGGATCCTCGACGTGCGAGACGTGGCGCTCGAAGGCCTCCAGGTAGGCGACGAGACGCGTGCCGGCCGCGACGTTCACCGGGGCGAGCAGGCCCGGCAGCGGCGGCTCGCGGGGCGGGCTCTCCTCCCACGGATAGCCTTTCGCCGGCGGGAAGCTGACCATCGGGAACGAGCCGCCGCCGTTCGCGTCGGCGATCAGCCCGTCGACGTGGTAGCTGCCGGCCGCGACCCAGAACGTCGGCTCGGCGTCGGCGGCCTCGTCCTGCTCGAGCTGCAGCAGCCAGACCTCGCCGCCGGCCGGGACCTCGATCTCCAGCGGGTCCAGCGAAGCGGCGCCGACGTCGAACGCGACACGCGCCGGCACGTCGGGCGACTCCGGCGCGAGGTTCACGGCGATCCCGTTGACGGCGATCGCGACGGGCTGCTCGACGCGCGCCCACAGCGCCGCGCGGCCCGCGCCGCCGCCGGGGTCGAACGGCGCCAGCACCGGCAGCGTGACGCGTGCCGCGACGCCCCCGGCCGCGGTGAGCGCCAGCGCCGGATAGCGCCCGAGGTGGCGGTGGCGGTAGTCCAGCCAGGCGTCGGGGGCCCCGGCGGTCACCCGCAGGCCGTCGACGGCCTCGGCGAAGATCGCCAGCAGGCGGCCGGGCGTGACGAGGAAGCCGAGGTCGGGGCTGCCGGCCGTGCAGCCCAGCCCGCGCGCCGTCGCGCGCACCTCGCCCAGCAGCGCGTCGACGGACGCTGCGACGTCGGAGTCGAGGACCGGGCGCCCCTGCTGCAGCAGCACCCTGCGGTAGCTGCGGCCGCGCTTGCGGTCGGGCTCGTGCCCGCGCGAGTAGTCGCCGTACATGGCCCCTGACCCCCTCTAGTCGATCCTGATGATTGCGCTGACAAGTCCCGCCGGCGTGAACTCGCCGAGCCGGCGCTCGAAGCCCGCCATCCGCTCGGCGAGCTGCGTCAGGCCGAACGCCCCCATCTCCGAGCCGCTCTCCGCGCCGCGCCGGATCGCCGCGTCGCAGTCGCCTCGCAGCCGCCACCATGCGGCGTCGCGGCGGTTGCGCGAGACGACCCCGACGGGCGTGTCGACGGCGATCCGGTGGACCCGCGGCAGCGTCGAGTCGCCCGTCACGCGGCTGTAGCGCACGCACCCGCGAAAGCGGTCCTCGACATCGACGCGGTCGTCGAAGATGACCTCCGACGCCTCCAGCACGCGCACCGCGACGTCGCCGCCGACCGATACGCGGTCGAGCACGACCTCGCCGGCGGGCGCGCGCAGCGCGGCCCCGGGCCGCCCGTCGACGATGCTGTCGGCGACGCGCAGCACCCCGGCGCCGGCGAGCACCAGCCCCGCCGTCTCGCAACGCTCGACGACGACCTCGCTGCCGGACTCCAGGTCCGCGAAGGCGAGCTCGTTGGCCGCGTCCAGCACGCTGCACAGCTGCAGCGCGACGCGCGCCGCCGGCGGCAGGGTCATGCCGGACCAGCCCTCGCCGCCGAGCGCGATGCCGCGCAGCGTCAGCGCCGCGTAGCGTGGAGCCGGGGCCGGCGCCGTCCAGCCCGGCGCGGGATCGACGAGCACGACCGGCCGCTCGCGCTCGGCGGCCTGGATCGTCAGCTCCAGGCGCGCCCGCGCGCGCGCGGCGGGATCGCCCGGCGCCGCCGGCCAGACCGGCGCCTCGGCCGGGTACGTCGCCGAGTCCTCGAACTGGACGACCTCGGCGACGGCCTCCGCGCCGGCCGCGCCGAGCTCAGCCGCCGTCAGCGCCTGCCAGCGCGCCGAGACCGCGGCCAGCGCCGCCTGCAGCGAGTCGTAGCGGGGAATCGCGTGCCAGTCGGCGGGCGCGTCGGGATGCAGCGTGCCGCTGCGCGCGACGAGCCGCGTGGGGCGCTGCAGGCGCAGGTCGAGGACCGGTTCGCGCGCGGCCGGCCGCGCCCCGATGTGCATCGTCGCGCCCTCCTCGTGGTCGGTCGTGACGCTCGGCGGCGCCGGGCCGGGCCCGGGCGACCAGGCCTGCGGCGGCTCGCCGGCCGCCATCGCGAACAGGCCGTGCGTCACGTCGACGTCGAGCCGGCCGGGCGCGGTCTGCTCGAGCACGGCCGGTGGCGAGGCCGCCCGGTCCTCCCGATCCCAGGCGCACAGCCGCCGCCAGCGCACGCGGCGCCGGCGCAGCCCGGCCGCGCCGGCGATCGGCGCGACCGCGCCGAGCGACGCGCGCCGTCCCGCCGCCGAGTCCGCCGCCCACGTCGAGCCGTCGTCGGCGATGCGGACCGGAGCGCTGGCGGCCGCCAGCGGCGCCTGCGGCGGCCACGGGTGCAGCGGGTCGAGCGCGGCGGCGTCGAGCTGCGGCAGGTGCACGAGCAGCGTCGTCCCGTCGTCGGCGCTCCAGGCCAGCTCACCGGGGCACAGCGTCGCGGCCGCGTCGGAGCACTCGAAGCGCACCGCGAGCGCGATGCGGTCCGGATCGTCCGCGCGCAGCCCGGCGACCGCGGCGTACTCGGCCGCAACGCCGGCGGCGCCGACTGCGGCGCCTGCCGCGTCGAGCGCCGTCCAGCTCCCCGCGACGGGGTCCGCACCGGTCCAGCTCAGTCGCTGGTGCGGGCGGTAGCGGGCCCCGCCCGGGTCCTCGATCTGCACGGCGAAGCCGAGGGCGCACGCCGTCGCCGCGGGCAGTGCGTCCAAGCCGCCGGCGGTGCGGCGCAGCGCGCGCGCGCCGTGCATGACCGCCGGGCCGCGGCCCGGCGCGGCGGGCACGCGGTTGAGCATCCGCGGCTCGGCCTGCGGCGGCAGCGGCGGCCAGGCCGCGCCCGGGCCGGCGGCGAGCAGCGCGCCGTCGGCGAGGCGCAGGTCGCCGCCGACCTCGGGCATGTCGAGCGGCGCGCCGCCGGGCTGCGCCGCCTCGTAGACGCTGCCGTCGGCGGCGACGTGCAGCAGCCGTTCGCCGAGCAGCTCGAGCGCCGGCACGCGGACGTGCAGGACGCCGGCGAGGAAGCCCTCGCGCGCCAGCCGCGAGTCGCCGGCCGTCGCCGCCGAGCCCGCCGCGGCGCTGGCGACCTCGAGCGTCGCGCCGGGGAAGAAGCGTCCCGCCACGCCGCTCAGCGGGGCCAGCCGCAGCAGCGCGACGCGCTGCCCACCGGGCGTCGCTCCGCCGGTCGTCGTCGCGGCGATCACGCCGCCGGCGTCGAGCTCGATCCGCGCGCGCGTCGCGAACGTCGCGGGGTTCGGGCGCCACGCGCCGGGTCCGGCCGCGTTGACGGTCGCCAGCCCGAGCTCGATCGCGACGCCGCCGCGCCAGCCGCGCGTCGGCCGGTCGAGCAACGTGATCGCGACGTCGCCGCGCCCGAGCTGCGCGCTCGCCGCACGTGTGCTCGGCACGCGCTCGGCGGCCGGCTCGCCGGCGATCCCCGCGGCCAGGCTGCAGATGCGGACGGTGAAGCCGCCCGCGCGCCCGAACCAGCGCTCCGGCGCGGCGGCGAAGTGCTGCTCGCCGATGCGGTCGACGAACGGCTCGCGGTCGCCGGCGAGCCGCCGTGCACGCAGCGGATGGCGGCCGCCGAGCGGATGGATCGCGTGGCGCACGTCGGAGTCCGGCGGCACGCTGCGGTCGACGGCCGTCGCCTCGCGCAGCGGGAACGTCGCCGTCGTGTGCAGCCATTGCGCGACGTGGCGCGGGTGGCGGCGCCCGCTCGTCGCCGTCATCGGGCGAACGTCTGCGGCGTGGAACAGCGCGTCCAGCGGGCCGGCGGCGTGCTCGGCGACGACCGCCGGTCGCAGGTCGACGGCGACGCGCTCGGCGCGCACGAGGTTGAGGTCCTGCGCCAGCGCGATGCGCTTCCAGCCCTCCTGCAGCACGACGGGCTGGCCGGTCAGCTCGCCAGCCATCTCCTCGAGCGCCGCCGGCGTGCCCTTGCGCCGCCGCCAGGCGACGGTTCCGCGCACGTCGCGGCGGTTGGACTCCGCGTCGGGGAAGACGAGCCGCGTGCCGACCATCTCGGCGAGGTAGGGCACGATCCGGTCGTGCGCGGTATCGACGAACAGGTCGGCGTGCAGCTCCTCGATGCTCTGGCGCAGCACGGCGAGCGGTCCGGCAAGCACGTCGAGCAGGCTGCGCAGCTCGCCGCGCCCGGCGGGCGGCTCGTCGGGCACGCGGTACATCGCCGGCAGCGCCTCGTACAGTCGGCGCGCGAGCTCCTCGAGCACGTCGTCGTCGTAGGGGTAGTGCCCGCTCACCGCGCGCTCCCGCCGATCGTCAGCTCCAGGTCGTTGGGCGCCAGGCGCAGCCACTGCTCGACGTCGGCCGCGATGACGTCGGCGACGCCGCCGGCCGCCTCGGCGGCGAAGCGCGCGACGCGCGCGCCGACGACGCCCGGCACCGCCTCCAGCCGCGCGTACAGCTCGCTGAGATAGGCGGGCTGGCCGAGCCCGCGCGCGGCGAACGTGAACATCCCCGGCGCGCCGGGCGCCTCGCCGTGCAGCGCCTCGCGGACGGAGGACTTGACGACCTCGACGAGGTGGGCCGGATCGGGCTCGACGTCGACGACGATGCGCACGTCGCGCGGCTGCGGTCCGCGCACCTGCAGCGGGACCGTGACGTCGCGGCGCGCGTCGAGGAACGCGCGCACGGCGTCCGGCGCCGCGGGGGCGTCGCCGGCCGCGGTGGCGACGACGAGCACGATCCCGCGCGCCTGGTCCCAGCGCGCCGCGGCGCGCGCGACGCCCGGCATCATGAGCGCGAGGTCGGCGACGTCGGAGACCGAGACGGCGCGGTCGAATGTGCGGATCCAGCGCGTCGACTGCGAGCGGATCGCCGCCGCATCGGCGGGCTCGGCGCCGCCCGAGATCGGCGTTACGTTGACGGCGCGCGCTAGCAGCGGGTGCGCGCGCTTGAGGCGGCTGAGCCGGCGCGGCTCGACGTCGCCGGCGCGGCCGAGGCCGACCCGGTAGATGGCGCGGACGTTCTCGTCGCCCGACGGCGGCACGGCGCCGTTGCGCCCGTCGCCGAAGACGATCGTCGTGACGGCGTCCTCGTCGGTCTGGCTGCGGTAGTGGCGGTCGACGGGGCCGCTGCGGGCGAAGTCCTCGACGCGCTGCCACAGGACGTCGTCGACGCGCACCTCGAGCGCCGGCTCGCCCCCCGCCGCGCCGGGGAGCACGGTCAGCGGCGACTGGCGCAGCGCGAAGCGCTGGAAGGGCGTCACGCCGTCCGAGCCGCCGAGCGCTTCGCGCACGGTGCGCCCGTGCGAGACCCTCGCGGCGTTGCCGAAGACCTTCAGGTCCCCGAGCTCGAAGGCGCCCGCGGGTGCGTCGCCGAACGGATCCCACCAGACCTTCGTGACGGCGCCGACGCCGTCGTCCTGAGCGGCGGCGTCGAGCTCCTCGACCTGGGCACGGCGGATCGTGACGACCTGCGCGACGGTCTCGCTGCGGTTCGTGAACACGAGCGGGCGCCCGGGCGTCAGCGCGGCCAGCCGGCCGGGCAGCTCGAGCGGCTGTTCGAGCGGCGACGGGTTGGGCTCGCCGGCGGCCAGCAGCGCCTCGGTGGCCCAGCCCGCGAGCCAACGCGCCGGCAGCGGCAGCGACGCGCGGGCGATCGGTCCGCCCGTCCGCGCGGCCACGCGGATAGCCGTGACGTTGGCGGCGATTCGCTGCGTGACGGTGAGCGACTCGGACTCCGTCGTCACCGTGCTCGTAAAGCCGCCGTCCGTCGGCGCCAGCGTGACCGTGGGCAGCTCAACGCTCTCCTGCGCGGTGCGCTCCAGCGCGACCGCGGCGGCCACCTCGGCGGTCACGCGCAGCACGGTCCGCCCGGCGCCCGTCGTGCGCAGCACGTGGCGCCCGACGAGCGGCTCGTCGAGCTGCTCGGCGAGATAGACGTCCTCGGGCACGTAGCCGCTCGGGCCCTCGGCGCGCTCGACGATGTACTTGTACTTGGGCGCGCCCGTGCCCTCGGCGCCGGTCGCGCCGCGGAGCGCGCTGGGCGGGAACAGCGCCGGATCGGCGCCGGCGCCGAACTGGCGCAGCTTGCGCGCCGCGCGCGCCAGCAGGACGGGCGGAGCGCTCGCTCCGACCTCGATCTGCGCGCCGACGTCGTCGTCGAGCCCGACGGTCGTGACGTCCGCGTCGACGTCCTCGTCGACGGCCTCGACGACGAACCCCTTCCACAGCGCCGCAGCCACGAGCGCGACCTCGTCGCCGGGCGCGATGGCGTGGCCGGTGCCCTGCAGGCGCAGCTCGCGCGCGCCGGCGGCGATCGTCACGGGCCGCTGCGCGCGTCGCGGCTCGAGCTCGTTGAGCGCCGCGTCGACGGCGACGTCGGCATGTGTCTCGTAGTCCTGCGCCTCCTGCTCGCCGAGCGGCGTGCTCGCGAGCGCGAGCCCGGCCGCGACGGTGCCGCCGGCCCCCGGCTTGGCGAACAGGACGGCATGGCCGCTGGCGGCGAGCCCGGGGTCGGGGTCGTAGGCCAGCCGGCGGGCGTGGCGCACGAGGCTCGACGGGGCCCTCGCGGTGCTGATGTACGCCTCGCCCGCGTAGTGGCGCTGGTAGACGGCGAGCACGTGGCCGACGAGCGCCGACAGCTCCATGAACGTCCGCGCGACGTCGGGCTCGTCGGCCTCGCCGGACGCCTGCGTGCGGGGCCGCCCGAGCCGCGCCACGGCCAGCTCGTCCTGCAGCGCGAGCAGGTCGGCGTACTCGAGCGGCAGGTAGTCCAGCCGCGCGAGGTCGCCGCTCTGCTCGGCGCCCGTCGAGGCGGCGGGATGCGGACGCGGCGGGCGGCTCACGACGCCACCGCCTCGTCGACGAGGAGGCTCGACGCGTCGCCGTCGAGCCCCACGACGCGAACCTCGAGGGTGCCGTGCTCGGGGAAGTCGGGATCGGCGTCCAGCCGCGCGACCTTCGTGCGCCCGAGTGCGATGACGTCGAGCACCGGCGGCGCCGTCCGGTCGCCGAGCGGGCGGAAGGCGGTCGCCTTCGCCGAGCGCACGCCGGCGAGCCCCTGCACGAACGCCAGCAGGCCGCCGAGCCGGACGGCGTCGCCGAAGCTCAGGCGGTCGGGATGAAACCAGCCGGGCCGCTCGCGGGTGCCCGGCCGCAGGGCGCCGAGCACGCGGTCGCGCACGAGGTGGCGGGCGAAGCCGGCCTGCGCGCACAGCACGAGCTCGACCTCGAGCGGGACGTACTCGGCGGCGCGCACGACGTGCTCGCGACCGGTCATCCGCAGCGCGTCGAGGTGCTCGTGCACGCGCCGGCGCAGGTTCTCGCCGAGATCCTCCTCGCCCTCGGGGTCGACGAGCACCATGACGGTGTTGAACAGCCCGCCGGCCGCGCGCGCGGTCGCGCGCGGCCGGCGGG
>DATMJM010000062.1:0-2712 GCA_035553935.1 Solirubrobacteraceae bacterium | reverse complement strand
CCTCGTCGCCACCGGCACGATCAGCGGATCCCGCGCGGGCGCCGTTGACCGTGAGGTGGGCGAGCATCTGGGCTGGCGTCCAGTACAGGTTGCGCGCCGGCGGCCGGGAGACGACTTCGCCGTTGAGCTCGACCTCGAGGTCGGCGTCGAGCAGCCACGGGTCGCGCGCCTGGAGATAGGACGCCGGAGCCGGGTCCTGCGGCGGCGGCGCCGCGCGCGCGTCGAGCAGCGCCGCCAGCGGCGTGA
This sequence comes from Solirubrobacteraceae bacterium, assembly GCA_035553935.1. GTDB lineage: Bacteria > Actinomycetota > Thermoleophilia > Solirubrobacterales > Solirubrobacteraceae > CADCVQ01. Next base: position 2,466 of record DATMJM010000062.1, on the reverse strand, counting down.
TCCAGGCCGAGATCGACGTGGCGAACGACTTGCCGAGGAACGGGCCGAGCGGCTCGTACTCCAGGCGCTGGACGTCGCGCGCGCTCCAGTCGTTGACGAGCACCACGCCGAAGATGTGCTGCTCGGCGCGGTCGATCGCGATCGGGCCGGCCGCGCTCGGGCCGCACACGTAGCCGAGCTCGGCCTCGAGGTCCAGCTGCGCCGTGGGGGCGAGCATGCCGAGCGTGATCTGCCCCTGCGGGCGGCGGATCGGCGTGCGGCTGACGACGACCGTGGACGCGCGGCCGTGGTAGGCGATCGGCATGTGGCGCCAGCTCTCGCGCACGGGCGGCGCGCCCGGGCGGAAGATGCGGCCGAAGTTCGTGGCGTGGTCGCGCGACGCGTAGAAGTCGGCGAAGTCCGGGATTCGGACGGGGAGGACCGGTGTCGCGTCGGCGAGCGGGACGCGCGCCGTGGGAGGCGCGTCGGCGGCGGCCTCCTGCACGGCGCGCCAGGCGGAGCGCCCGAGCTCGATGAGGGGGTTGAGGGTGGTGCTGCGCAGCGCGTGCGCGAGGTCCGGCGTGATGGCTTGCTGGAGTGGCAGGTCGCTCGCGAGCAGCACGTCGTCGCCGTCGAGCAGCGCCGGCCGCGGCGGGCCGCCGCGCACGCGGACGACGCCCCAGGCGCGGTGCTCGGCGCTCGTCATCTCGCGTTCAACCTTGTCACGAGCCATGGATGGCACGACGTCTGCGAGCGGCGTCCCGGACCGCGCCGAGCCCGCGCACCGGCTGCCGGCTAGGCGCGAGCCCGCGCCCCCGCGTGCCAGCTCAGCGCGTACGACGGATCGTCGAGCTCGCGCGCGAGCGTCGTCAGCCGCAGCGGCCGGAACGTGTCGCACATCACCGCGAGCTCGTCCGTCGACGTCGCGCCCAGGGACGCCTCGACGCGCCCCGGCTGCGGTCCGTGGGGCAGCCCGCTCGGGTGCAGCGTCAGGGCCCCCGGAGCCACGCCGGCGCGCGAGCCGAACTGCCCGTCGACGTAGTAGATGACCTCCTCGGACTGCAGGTTGGAGTGGTGGTAGGGGATCGGCACCGCCTCCGGATCCCAGTCCAGCCGCCGCGGGCAGAACGAGCAGATGACGAAGTTCGGCCCCTGGAAGGTCTGGTGGACCGTCGGCGGCTGGTGCAGGCGGCCGGACTTGGGCTCGAAGTCGTGGATGTTGAACGTGTACGGATAGACGTAGCCGTCCCAGCCGGCGACGTCGAAGGGGTGATAGTCCAAGACGAAGCGCTGCATGCCGCGCCGCGCGCGCACCACGAGCTCGAACTCGCCGCGCTCGCGGTGCGTCTCCAGGGCCACGGGCGGGTGGAAGTCGCGCTGCGAGAAGGGGGCGTGCTCGAGCAGCTGGCCGTAGCGGTTGCGGTAGCGGCCGGGCGTCTCGATCTCGCCCGGCGTGTGGAACGTCAGCCACGTCTGCGGCCCGTCGTCGCACGTCATCCGGTACGTCGTGCCGCGCGGGATGACGACGTAGTCGTGCTGCCGGTACGGCAGCGACCCGAAGACGGTCTCCAGGACGCCCGAGCCCTCGTGGACGAACACCACCTCGTCGCCCTCGCCGTTGCGGTAGTAGCCCGCCATCTCCTCGATCGGCTTGCAGATCGCCATCTCGACGTCGTCGTTGAACATGAGCACGCGGCGGCCGGAGACGGGGTCGCCGGATCCCTCGACGGACGCCGTCTGCGTCAGGCGGTGCACATGCGCGTCCGGCACCCACTCCTCCAGCACGATGGGCTCGAACGCGCCGACCTGCATCACGTCGCACGGCGACCGCAGGTGGTAGAGGATCGACTCGTTGCCCGAGAAGCCCTCGTAGCCCATCACCTCCTCGACGAGCAGCTCGCCGGTCGTGCGGTCGCGCACCTGCGTATGGCGCTTGGCCGGAACGTCGCCCAGGGCTACATAGCGCATGGCTACAGGTTCCCCCTCGCGGCCTGCTCGCGCTCGATCGCCTCGAAGAGCGCCTTGAAGTTGCCCTCGCCGAACCCGCGCGCGCCGTGGCGCTCGATGATCTCCAGGAAGATCGTCGGCCGGTCGCCGAGCGGCTTGGTGAAGATCTGCAGCAGGTAGCCCTCGTCGTCGCGGTCGACGAGGATCCCCAGGCGGCGCAGGTCGTCGACGGACTCGTCGATCGAGCCCACCCGCGCAGGGACGCCGTCGTAGTACGACTCCGGCGTGCGCAGGAACCGCACGCCGCGCGCCTGCAGCGCGTCGACGCACGCCACGATGTCGGTCGTCGAGACGGCGATGTGCTGCACGCCGGCTGCGCCGTAGAACTCCAGGTACTCGTCGATCTGCGACTTGCGCGCGCCCTCGGCGGGCTCGTTGATCGGCAGCTTCACGCGCCCGTCGCCGCTCGTGACCACCTTGGACATGAGGGCGGAGTACTCCGCCCTCATGTCCAAGGTGGTCACGAGCGGCGACGGGCGC
>DATMJM010000061.1:0-2674 GCA_035553935.1 Solirubrobacteraceae bacterium | reverse complement strand
CTCCGGGCCCCGTCGTCTGCGGCCCCGCGAGTCCGGCGTGCTCGCCGATCCTCCGGACGCCGGCGATCTCGTCCATCCGGCGCGGGCCGGCCAGCGGATCGATCGGCCGCCGCTCCCAGCTCAGGCCGCCGACGACGCACGGCGTGCCGAGGGCAGCGGCGAGCTCGGCGACCGCGAGCGCGCCCACGACATCGCCTCCGCCGCCGATCCCGACGGCAAGCACGCGCTCTGCCGCGGCGACCGCCGCGAGCATGTTCCCGGCTTCCGGCCTAGACGAGCGCCGGAACGCCGCCGTCGGCAATCATGCGGATCTCCTCGGCGGCGCGCTCGAACTCGTCGTCCGAGAGGACCGGCGTGCCCTCGAAGGGCAGGTCGCGCTGCAGCTCCAGCCACGAGCGACAGCCGCCGTACTCGTCCTTCACGCGGACGGTAACGGGCCGCGGGATGCGGTACGTGCGCAGCAGCAGGATGTGCAGCGGATGACGGCGCTTCCACTCCAGGCGCTTCTCGGCGTAGTCGGTGCTCCACACGTAGAAGGGCGACAGCGCATCCACGCAGCGCGGATCGGTGATCGTGAAGTGGTCTGCCAGCTCGGCCCAAGCGCGGATCCGGACGCGATCGGGCTGCGGAAGTGGGTTCAGGCCGTTCCCGTCGAGCGCGCCTGCCGGCGGCTCGCCCTCGGCCCAGACGCCTTCCTCGAGCGCCCGCGCGAGCTCAGGCACGTGCGACTCGCGGACGCAGTCACCGCGCTGGTGATCGAACGTGGGGTACAGGAAGAAGCGATCGTGCTCCACGCGAAAGCGCTTGTCCGCCTCGCGGATGCCGCCCTTTCGCAGGGTGATGAGTTGTTCACCTTCGGCAAGCGCGCGGACGGTGACCGCCCACTCTTTGAGTGCAATAGGCATAGAACGGACCCAGACGACGACGGGACAATGAACGAGACAAGACGAAGCGACCCGTCGTCCTGGAGCAAACTGCGATCCGAACGACGGGAGGCGGAGATTGTGCCATAGGTCCGCCTGAATCGCCAAATGTCCCTGTAAATAGGGGGCTTTTGCAGGTCTAGCTTGTGACGTTCAGCCGCCGAGGCGAATGCCCGCGAAAGCCTCGAGGGCCTCGACCAGCGCCGCGAAGTCGTCGTCGCCGTGCCCGCGGCCGCTCGCGGCCACGAGCACGTCCCGCGCCCGCGCGGCGGCGCCGAACGGGACGCCGGCGGCCTGCGCCTCCTCCAGGCACAGGCGCACGTCCTTGAGCATGTGCTCGAGCTTGAAGAGCGTCGTGTAGTCGTGCGAGCGCATCGGCCCGGCCTTCAGGTCGAGCATCGCCGAGCCGCCCGAACCCTTGCCCATGACCTCGACGAGGGCATCGAGGTCGACGCCCGCCGCCTCGCCGACGAGCAGCGCCTCGGCGACCGTCGCGGCGTTGGCGGCGGCGACCGCGTTGTTGATGAGCTTGACCATCTCGCCCTGGCCCAGCGACCCGACGTGGACGACGTGCTCGCCCATGACGGCGAGCAGATCCTCGGCGCGGGCGAAGTCCTCCGCCTCGCCGCCGCCCATGATCGTCAGCGTCCCGTCCTGCGCCTTGGGCGAGGAGCCGGTGACCGGCGCGTCGAGCATCCGCAGGCCGCGCCGCTCGAGCTCGGCGCCGATCGCGATGGTCTGCGCCGGCGCGATCGTCGACATGTCGACGCAGAGGGTGCCGGCGGCGGCGCCGTCGGCGACCCCGTCGTCGCCCAGCAGGACCGCGCGCACCTGGTCGCCGTCGACGACCATGCTGATCACCACCTCGCTCGCGGCGCCGACGTCGGCCGGCGAGGCCGCGAGCGTGCCGCCATTCTCGGCGACCCACGCCTCGGCGGTCGAGCGCGTCCGGTTGAAGACCGTCAGCTCGTACCCCGCGCGGGCGAGGTTCGCCGCCATGCGCGAGCCCATGATCCCGAGCCCCACGAAGCCGACGCGGGGCCGGCCGGGAGAGTCCGATTCAGGCGCCATGCGTGGTGATGCTAGACGGGCTCGCGCGGCGCGCCGCGGCCTGCCGCCGCCGCCGGAGGTTCAGTCGTGCAGCGCCGGCCGCTGCGTGCGCCGCCTGGCGGCCCAGCGGCGGCGCGGCTGGGCGTCCACGGCGGACGCGTGGGCGACGCACCCGTGGTCGTCCCGCACGCGCGGCGCCGGCTGCAGGCGAGGCCACTCGGGCGCGTGAAGCGGCGCAGCGGGCTGCGCTGCGGGCGCGGCCGGCACCTCCCGCGGCGGGAGCTGTACCGGGACGACGATCCGCCGGTCGACCTCCTGCATGGCCAGCTGCCGCTGCGCCTGCTCGGCGGCCAGCATCAGCCGGACCTTCGCGGCGGTCGCCATGACCGGGACCGGCTGCGGCGCCGGCGTCCAGCCGACGCGGCCCGGTGCCGGGGCCGGAGCCTGCGCCCCCGCCTGCTCCTCGTCGCCGGCGGCGGGTGCGTCGGGGCCTCGCGGCGAGGGGGAGTCGCCACCGTCATCGTCGTCGTCCTCGATCTGGGGATCCCATCCCTCCTCGAGCGGGCGCGGCGCCCGCGCGAGCCACACGCACGGCATCACGAGCAGCCATGCGACGGCGCCGAGGCAGGCGGTCGCGACCGGCAGGCCGAGCAGCGCCAGGACGCCCATCACGAGCGCTGTGACGCAGCCTGCGGCCAGCA
>DATMJM010000060.1:0-4980 GCA_035553935.1 Solirubrobacteraceae bacterium | reverse complement strand
GACGACGCCTTCGCCGCCGGCCTCCAGCAGGCACCCGCGCGACCGCCGCAGGTCCTCCTCCCAGCCCAGCGCCTGCGGTTCGCCGGGCGATCCGACGATGCGCGCGTGCAGCAGCTCGCCGAGCTCGCGCGCTCCGGCCGCACCGTACGGCCCGCGGTCGGAGGTACGGCACAGCAGCGCCGTTATCTGCCGGTCCACCGCGGCTCGCGTCCGTCCAGGAAGGCCGCCACGCCCTCGCGCGCGTCGTCCGTCGACAGCGCGAGCGCGAGTTGCCCGCGCAGGTACTCCAGCGCCTCGCCGAACGCCATGTCCTGCTGCGCGTAGAGCGCGTCGCGGCCGAGCTTCATGAGCAGCGGCGACTTCGCGGAGAGCTTCGCAGCCCAGTCCGCGACCGCCGCATCGAACTCGTCGTGCGCGACGACGCGGTTGACGATGCCCAGCCGCAGCGCCTCGTGCGCGTCGACGCGCTCGCCGAGCAACAGCAGCTCCGTCATCTTCTTGCGTCCGATGTTGCGGCCGATCAGCGCCGCGATCATGAAGGGAAACAGACCCACCTTGATCTCCGGCGTCCCGAAGGTCGCACGCTCGTCCGCGATGACGAGGTCGCACGCGAGGGCCAGCCCGAGGGCGCCGGCGAGCACGTGGCCGCGTGCGGCGCAGATCACGGGCTTGCCGAGCTCGCCGATCGTGGTGAACAGGCGCGGGAAGCGGTCGTTGGCGCGGTGGCGGTGCACGAGCGGCACGTCCGCGGCGAAGCCGGCGAGGTCGCCGCCGCTCGAGAAGACCTTGTCGTGCGTGGAGGAGATCACCACGCAACGGACGGCGTCGTCGTCGTGGGCGGCCCCCAGCGCGTCGAGCAGCTCGTCGAGCAGCGCGTCCGACAGCGCGTTGCGCGTCTCGGGTTGGTCGAGCGCGATCGTCGCGACGGCTTCGGCGGCGTCGTAGCGAATCGTCTCGTACGGCACCGGCGCAATCTACCGAAGCACATGTAGCGAGTAGAACGCGCCACTGTTCACTTTGCACGCTGCGCCCGGCAGCCCGGGCGTCGCAACGACGACCACGTCATCAAGCCCGACCACGCCGCGCGCCGCCGCCGTTCATCTTCGGCGACGAGCACGGCGCGCTGCGCACGCCGAGGAGTGGGAGGAGACGACGTTGCCGGACTGGTCCTCCCTCGTGGGTGAGCTCGGCTTCCTCGACCTCGACAAGCCCGACCGCCACGGCGGCCAGAGCGTCGCGAGGAGCACAAGCAGAGTGGGTCGGCCCCGCTGTCGCCGCGACGAAGATCTTGTGCCTCGGGATCGCAGAGCCCGACGCGGGCTCGGACCTCGCCGCCATCAAGACGCGCGCCATGCGTGCCGACGACGGCTCGGGATCGGCATGCACTCGAGCGACAGCGCGCTGCTCGCCGTCCAGGACGCGCGCGTGCCGGCGAGCGCAGTGCTCGGCGAGGTCGGCAAGGGAGGGGACCGCGGGCGGCCCACTCAACGGTCCGATTTTACGCCTTTGGGCCGGTCTGCATGCGTCTACGGTTGCGCCGTGACATCAGAACCTGAGCACAGAATCCTCGAGGAGGCCGACAGATGACTTCACGATCCAGATGGGTGCTCGCCGCCGTGGCGGGAGTGGCGCTCGTCGCCCCCAGTGCGGCGCAGGCCGCCGTCAAGAGCGTCTACGTCGGAACGCCGCCGACCGCGCAGAAGACGTTCCAGAGGTACTCCGTCGACGTCAACGCGTACTTCCCGAGCTCGATCGCGATCCGCAGAGGCGACAGCGTGAAGTTCGTGCCCTCCGGCTTCCACGACGTCCACTTCCTCGGCAGCAAGGGCGAGCCGACGACGCCGTTCATCCCGACCGGCAAGACGATCGCGGGCGTCAACGACGCGGCCGGGATCCCGTTCTGGTTCAACGGCCAGCCGGAGCTCGGCCCCAATCCGAACGTCTTCACGCCGAGCGGCAAGCTCGGCAAGACCGTCGTCACGGACGGCACGAAGGAGATCTTCAGCGGCGCGCCGCTGTCGGCCAAGCCCAAGCCGATGACCGTGCGCTTCACGAAGGCCGGGCTGTTCCGCTACTACTGCTCGATCCATCCGGGGATGAAGGGCGCGGTCCGCGTCAACAAGCAGGGCAAGCCGGTGCCGTCGGCGGCGGCCGACGCGCGGCGCGTCAAGACCCAGGTCTCCAAGGCGCTCGCGAAGGCCAAGAACCTCCGCAAGGCGGCGGCGCCGACGGACACGATCGACGTGGGTCGCGCCGCCCCCGGCGGCGTGAGCCTGTTCGCGTTCGTGCCGGCCAAGCGCACGGTGGCCGTCGGGACGACCGTGAACTTCCGGATGCAGACCGGCGACTTCGAGACGCACACCGTGACCACCGGGCCCGGCGACCCGTCGAAGGGTCCGCAGTCCTACCTCGGAGCGCTCACGGCGTCGCTCGAGAGCCCGGCGGCCCGGCAGGAAGCGCTGTACCCGAGCGACGTGCCGCCCGCTCCGGCCGCGCTCTCGCCCGCGCTGCACGGCAACGGCTTCTGGAACAGTGGCGCCATGGATCCGGTCGCAGCCAGTCCGCTTCCGCAGCGCACCTCCGTCACGTTCGCGGCGGCGGGCACGTACACGCTGTACTGCCTGATCCACCCGTTCATGAAGGCGACGGTCACGGCGCAGTGAGGCTCGGGTCGCGCTGGCGACCACGATCGCAACGGGCGCGGCGGCACTCGCCGCCGCGCTATCGCGAGCGCGCGCCCGGCGTCTGGCTGTACCACTGCCACGTGGAGCAGCACATGGAGCGCGGCATGATCGGCACCTACCGCACGGGGCGCCGATGAGGCGCACGTGCCTCGCGCTCGGGCTGCTGGCGGCCGTGACGGTTGCGGCCCCGGCCGCATCGCAACACCCCGCCGAGCCCGGCGCCGACGATCGGCGAGCGCCGGCCGCGGCCCCGCAGCGGGTGACCATCGGCTTCGGCTCCTTCGCGCCGCGGCGGGTGGACGTCGTCGCCGGGGAGTCCGTGCGCTGGAGGAACGAGAGCGCCCGCGTCCACACGGTCACCGCCGACGACGAGAGCTTCGGCTCCGGACGGCTGCTGTCCTCCGATGCCTATGCCCGCCGCTTCCCCGCCGTCGGCGCGACGGCGTACCACTGCTCGCTGCATCCTTCGATGCGAGGCGTCGTCGCGGTGCACGAGCTGCTGCTCGACGCGCCGGGTCAGGCGGGCGCGCCGCGGCGCCCGTTCGACCTCAGCGGTCGCGCGGCTCTGCCCGCCGGGACGCCGGTGTCGATCGAGGCCGACGGCGGCAGCGGGTTCGCGGCGCTGGCGTCGACGGCGGTCGGCGACGACGGCCGCTTCGCGGCCCGCATCCGGCCGCAGGCGACCATGACCCTGCGCGCCGTGGCGGCCGGCGCCACGACCCCGAGCGTGACCCTGCTCGTCCGCGACCGCCGCGTAACGCTCGCCGTGCGCAGCGCGGGCCGCGGGCGCTACCGGCTGACGGCAACCGTGAAGCCGGCGTCGCGCGGCGGCCGGCTGGTCCTGCAGACGTACCTGCCCGAGCGCTTCGGCTGGTGGCCGGTGCAGAAGGCGACGGTCGGCAAGAGCTCGCGCGCGACGTTCACCCTGCGGACCCGCCGGCGAGTGCGCGTCCGGGTGCGCTACACGCTCGCCGACGGCGCCACGCCGCTGGCGACGAGCCGGACGGTGCGGATCGGCTCGTCGCGCCAGGCGCGGGGCGGCCACCGCTGACCGGGACGCCGCGGGGCCGCGGCGGACCGGCGGCAGGTCAGGGCACCACCTCGAACTGCGACATGAGGCCGTGGTCCTCGTGGTCGAGCATGTGGCAGTGCACGACGTACTTGCCGGTGTAGTCGCTGATGTGCCCGGCGATCAGCACGCGCTCGTTGGGATCGAGGAAGAACGTGTCCTTCAGGCAGGCCTCCCACGGCGGCGGGCGGCGGCCGTTGCGCGCGAGCACGTACCAGTCGGTGTGGTGCAGGTGGATGAGGTGCGCGGCGGCCGAGTCGTTGCGCAGCTCCCAGGTCACGGTCTCTCCGAGCCGGACCTCGACGTCGGCGTAGGCCGGATCGAACGACCGGCCGTTGATGAGCCAGCGCGGCCGCAGGCCGCGGCCGACGGTGACCCTCCACACGTGCGACGGCGTGCGCGGCGCCTGCGCGACCCAGGCCGGCAGCGGCCGCAGCTGCCGCGGGATCGCGGTGCGGTCGGGCTCGCGTCGCATGCCGACGCCGAAGCGCATGAGCGGGCCGGCGTACGGCACCGAGCCGATGCTCTTGGGGCCGCCCTGCCGCCGGGCGCTGAGCAGGTGGACGTGGCGCCCGCGCGCCGCGCTGAAGTCGACGATGAGCTCGACGCGCTCGCCGGGGCCGACCAGGACCCGGCTGCGGCGGACCGGCCGCGGCATCAACCCGGCGTCGGTCGCGATCTGCACCATCGGCAGGCCGCCGCTCAGGCGCAGCTCGTAGGAGCGGAAGTTCGACGCGTTGAGCACGCGCAGGCGGTGGCGCTGCGGTGAGACGCGATGGTGCGGCAGCACCGCGCCGTTGACCAGCACGTGGCGCCCGGTCACCCCGTCGTCGGGCGGGCGTCGCTGCGCCGCGAACGGGTTGGAGAGCTGGTTGCGCGCGTCGAACGTGCGGTCGGCGAGCATGATCGGGACGTCGCGCCGCCCGGTCGGCAGCGGCAGCGAGGCGTCGAGCTCGTCGTCGAGGATCCACATGCCGGCGAGGCCGCGCCACACGTTGCGCGCCGTGCGGTCGAGGCGATGGTCGTGGTACCACTGGAACGCGGCGCGCTCCGGCTCGCCGGCCTCCATCTGCTCGTAGGTGTACGTGCGCGCGCCGCCGGGAGCAATCAGCAGGTCGTTGCCCGACTCGCTCGGCGTCAGGGCGGTGGAGATGTCGCAGTACAGCGACTGCGGCTGCGCGACCGTCAGACCCCCGGGCTGGCCGTCCTCCGTGCAGCGGTTGTGGC